>QMNL01000252.1 GCA_003647755.1 Candidatus Coatesiibacteriota bacterium | reverse complement strand
TAGTAGCACCTCTTGTTCATCAAAGCCCGTTAATACTCAAGGTTAATGACCGGGCTGGGCAGCATGAGCACCTCCGTCCGGCGCTGGCTTGCTGACAGCCTCGTCCTTGCCAGATGATGCGAGCTCCTTGGAATCGTCGTGGCTCTCCGCATCTCTTCCAGCCCTGCCGCCATCCACGCTGTTGTGCCCATAGTCATTGACGTAGAAACCAGACCCCTTGAATATCAGCCCAGGAACACCTAGAACACGTTTGAGCTTGCTGCCACACTTGGCGCAGCGCTCCGGCCCCTTCTCATCCACACCATGAATTATCTCGATGTGATTCCCACACTTCTCGCACTCGTATTCATAAAGAGGCATTACTCACTCCCTACATTGTGTCAAAAACTTCGGAGTGAGATATCCAGCTGAAACCAAGCAGAACTTCTCACCCCATATTCAATATAGAATCTGACTCGCTTTCTGTCAATAGTTGCGAGCCAGTCTAAATTGCCCAGACAGCTTCTACAAGCTTCGCATGAGTAACAAAAACACATCAAGCTGAGTTCCTACCCGATGTCCTCCAACAGCGCAGGTAACTGCCACTCGGCAGCCAACGCTGATCTGTCCCAAACAGGTTACATACAAGCCAATCGAGGGCCGAAGCGCTACGAGGCGCGCTTGAGGCCCACGCCACCTATCAGCAAGCGCATTGGCTTCCAGGACTGGGCAACGTCGGTCTCGTTGGCGAAGTAGAGGGTCAGGGTGTGTTGGCCTGCCGGCAGCCTCACCTTGAGCCAGTAGGGTGCCCATTCAGGATGCTTGATGAGCAACATCTGTATGTAGTGTCCATCTATCATGACGCCCAACCACGGCGGGAAGACATCGACGGGCGAGCCCTTCGCCAAGACCGCGACATTGTACTCCCCGCCAACGCATTTGATCCACGCACTGCACGACTTGCGGGAGAGATCGATGTATTCCACCGTCTCTCGAGTCACCGGGTCAGAGAAGCCTGACCAGTCATACCAGAAGTCGCCATTCTTGCCCGGAAGCGTCTCGAAGGCGAGCGTGCCGACCGTGGCGACGGAATTGCCGAGGTCGAGCTTGTAGTCGAACCAGTGCCGATCGCCGGGATTGCCGCACGCATTGAGAAACCGGCTCAGAAGGATGACCGGCCGCGCTTTTTCACCGACACGGTTCTGCGGATAAAAAAGAACCTCAAACAGAACTCCGTCGCCGCCCCTGTCCCAGATCTTCTCAGATATCCCAAGTCCAAATGATAGAGTAGTGTCAGGCCATACAATAACCGGGTAAAAGATCGCTCGCGGCGGGTGCACGAACAGCGTCTGGCGCACGTCGCCATCAATATCAAACCGGTGGTTGCCCACCATCGTGCCCGTCTCGTAGATGAACCTGTCCTTAAAACGCTCGTCGGTCGGCCACCACTCGATGTAGTGAAAGGCGACCTTTCGGTCGATCTCGCCTCCCTCGCCCCTCACATCGGGCCCGAAATACTTGTAACTCATCGACAGCCTGTTTTGCCCGGCTCTCTGGAGCTCTGCCGGCACGAAAGTCTGATACTCGTGCCATCCGGGCAGAAGCTTTATCTCGCGAAGTCGCTTGCCGTTGAAGGAGACGACCATTTGAGGGAGGAGGTTATAGACCAAGCGAGGCTTGACCCTGAAGGTGAGGAGCAGATCGTTCGGCCTCTCGAGGCTTACCGCGAGCACTGACTCGGTGCCTGTTCCCCACACGATACGGGCGTTCGCTGGCCTGTCCCAGCCGGACAGTAGATTCTTGGCATTGCACGGATCAGCCAGGACGAAATTGGGCGAGAGAATCCCGCTCGGGACGTCGTAAACCTGGTCGAGCAGGTGAGTCTCCTCCCTTCGGCGCAACAACACGTTCGCACCCCGCCGGCCAGAGAGCGCCCCCTCCAGAACGCTGGTCTCCCTCCCCTCGGTAAGCGCGGGAGCAACGGCAACCGAAAGAGCGCTCGCAGGTATCAGCGTCCACGTTCGAGGCGAGACCATCGTCAGCTTTCGCATCTCACGGGTCTTCCTTAGAATCTGCCGCAGCAGCGACCGGGTCGCTCTCCCCCCGTATGTCCGGAAGTAGCGGTCAACGAGCGACTCGGCCCGGCCCGGGTCGCCATAATCCACAAGGGTCGTGGCGGCGCTCGAGACCTGGTCTGCCCGGACCTGCGAATCGGAGAACTTGGGCTGAAAATCACGGAACAGGTGCAACATGACCGCCGCCTCATCGGGCATGTCAAGCAGCAGGAGCGTGCGGAGCAGGTTGTTCTTGGCTCGCCAGTTCTCGGGGTAGAACCTCAACGAGGCGAGGTAGCACTTGGCGGCCGCACGCTGTGCGGAGCACGCCTCGAGAAAAGTGCCGAGCACGTCCAGAGCATACGCCCTAATTTTACGCCGCTGAAGGAGGGTGATACGGTCTATGATTGCCACGCCATTCGCGTTTGCCACACGAATCGTAAGGTCTGCGGCCTTGCCCCCGAGACCTCGCAGGCCGAAGATGTAGTCTGACCACTTGACCCAGTAAACCGCGTGCGAGCCAAGAGTCTCTCCGTTGGCCAAGACAGCGATCTTCGGAGGCTTTGCGGAGAGCTGATCGGCCTTTGCCCGGACGAGGAGCCCGTATGCATCTCGCGGCACCTCGAGATGAACTGTCAGCGGGTTCTGAAAATCTATCCGCCGACCACGCGGGAGGCCGTATCGATCCGTCGCTTCCCTGTAAGTAAGGGGCGTTGCTCTCTCGAGCTTAATCTGCTCAACTCTTAGCGAGCACGCTCCCCTGGGCTCGAACTTCAGGCCGAGTTCGATGGCCGATGCCGAGACCTCAACCGGGCAGGTGAAGACTCGCTGCGAGCTGCTCGAGACGAGCACTTCGCCCACCTTCAGGCCATCAACAAGTGCGAGCAGGTTGCCCGCACCCCGGCCCTCCGCTGAGCACCTAACGCTTAGCTCATACCGACCACGGGCAAGCCTTTCCAGGCGCTTCGAGAACTGCTGACTAACGTTCAAAACGAGCGGCTTTTGCAGGATGCGATATGACAATGGCGGCTGGCTTTGCTCCTCCGCCTCATACGACAGCGGCGACAGAAAACGCGTAACGATGGCCGATGACCATAACACGAGCGCAATGACCGCTGACACCAAACCCAGGCCCAGAAGCGCCTTGAGCACCCTTACCGCCTGCGTGGACGAGGCGCCTCGTTGAACCTCCACACCCATCAGCCGTCTCTGCTTGGCCCGATTACCTGTCCCGAGCTACAGATTCCAAGCCTCCCAGGAGACGATGTCGTCAAGCGAAAACCTGCTCTTGGGTCTCGGCGAGTCGGCTGGATAGCCCATGGTCAGAAGCTCCACTACGCGGACATCTCCAGGAATGCCCAACACGTCCTTCACCTTGTCCTCATAGAAGGAGCCGACCCAACATGTCCCCAAACCCTCAGCAGTCGCAGCGAGGGTCATGTGGTCAATGGCGATCGCAACGTCTATTGGATATGCCAGCTGACCACATCGCATCCGACGTTCATCCGTTTTCGCACAGCACGCAATAACCACGGGCGCCTCGCCCACGAAGCGCTGGTTGTTGGCTGCCTGCATCAAGCGCTGGCGCCTGTCGTGGTCCGCAACAACGACGAAACGCCACTCCTGGCGGTTGTTTGCCGAAGGGGCGAGCCTCGCAGCGTCAAGCACCCTCAGAAGAACCTCCCTGTCGACAGCGTCCGGCCCATATGCCCTAACGCTTCTCCTGTTTCTTATCGCCTCATACACATCCATGACAGATCTCCTTGTTTGATCCTGGTCTGCATGTCAACTGCCGATTCAAGGCTCAACGACATCAGTAGCGCTATCACAGCGACTCATGCAAATCAAGGTCTAGGCTTTTCGCCAATAATCAGGTTACTGGCAAGGCAGATGGTGGGATGAACACGCTTTGCCGCTGCGCAGAGGCTATGCGTTCGGAGGCATCGGTCTGTAAGTTACACCCGTTGGGTGACTTTGGAGTGCGGTGGCTCGACGCCGCTTTCATTTGCGGTGGCTTGACACCGCGCTGCAATAGACAGTTTCATCTCTTTCCGAAAAGCGACTGCTGCAGCCTTGATTGACATAGGATCGATGTCGCGTCAAGCCGC
>QMNL01000251.1 GCA_003647755.1 Candidatus Coatesiibacteriota bacterium | reverse complement strand
TTGGAGGGCAAGTCCGGCAGATTCTGTTGATGGTCATGCTCGAGCCGAGTTTGAGAGTGTGATAATTTGGTGCTGGCGGTTGTTAGCCTAACGTATTTCGTTGACAAGGTAGAATTGCCGAATACAATTTGGGCGCTGTTAGATAGTCTAATAGGTAGCTGAGTGGTCATAAGGAGGCTAAACAATGAAGTTTAGGAAGCTGTTTATTCCGGGGCCGACGGAGGTTCGAGAGGATGTTCTAGAACGAATGGCTTGGCCCATGATCGGCCATCGGGGGGCGGATTTTGCGGAGTTTTTCAGGGGTCTCACAGAGAAGTTGAAGCGGTTTCTCAACGCGAAGGATTATGTGTTTGTGTCCACGTCCGCCTCGACGGGCGTTATGGAAGGGGCCATCCTCAACTGCGTTGAGAAGCGTTGTTTGAACGTTACTTGTGGTGCGTTCGGGGAGCGTTGGCACCAGATAACTAAGGCCTGTGGGCGCGAGGCGGATATCCTTCAGTCGGAAGAGTGGGGCAAGGCCAATCGGGTGGAGGAAGTTGACAAGGCATTGGCCACAGGCAAATACGACGCCGTAACTATGCAGGTGAACGAGACGAGCACCGGCATAATGAATGACTACTACGCTTTTGCCGAGGTGATGAAGAAGTATCCGGACGTTATGTTTTTGGTCGATGCCGTGAGCGCGATGGCGGCGGTTGACATAAACGTGGACGAGCTGGGTATGGATGTCTGCCTCGCTGGTGTGCAGAAGGCGTTTGCGGCGCCGCCGGGCATTGCGGTCTTCTCCGTTTCAGAGAAGGCGATGGAGAAGTCCAAAAGGGTTGCTCGTAAGGGCTATTACTTCGATTTCGAGGTTTTCAAGAAGTATTTTGACAAGGGCCAGACGCCGACGACGCCAGCGATAAGCCAGCTTTACGCTCTCGACTACAAGATGGACCAGATATTCGAGGAGGGCCCCGAGAACAGATACCAGCGGCACGTGCAGATGGCGGAATACGCGAGGGCGTGGGCTAAGGACCGTTTCGACACGTTCGCCGAGGAGGGCTACCAGTCTGTAACGCTGACGACTGTCAGGAACTCTCGCGCGATTGCCGTTGCGGACCTTGTGAAGTTTCTGGAGGAGAAGTATTCGCTGGAACTGGCGAACGGATACGGCAAGTTGAAGGAGAAGACGTTCAGGATCGGCCACATGGGGGACCTGACGCTCGACGAGGTCAAGGACCTTTTGAGCAGGATCGACGAGTATCTGGGTATAAAGTCGGGCTGATGGCTCGTATGTGTTGAACATAGGACATTTGACATCGACGGAGGAGAGGGAATGAAGCGTGTCCTGATCTGTGACCCTGTGGCGGAGGAGGCAGTAGAGAAGATGCGCAAGGGTGGCTTGACAGTTGATGTCAAGACCGACATGTCGCCAGAGGAGCTCCTTGCGACGGTAGTCGCCTATGATGCTATAGTGGTTCGCAGTGCCACAAAAGTTACTAAAGCAGTTATCGATGCAGGCAAGAGACTGAAGGTCATCGCTCGCGGTGGCGTGGGACTTGACAACATTGACCTCGAGGCTGCCAAGGCGGCGGGCAAGAAAGTGATCAACACCCCGGGCGCGAGCTCCGTTTCCGTGGCCGAATTGACGATGGCGCACATGCTCGCCATCTCGAGGTTCATCCCGCAGGCGAACGCATCGATGACAGCGGGGCGTTGGGACAAGAAGAAGTTCAAGGGCGTGGAGCTCTACAAGAAAACGCTCGGTGTGCTCGGAATCGGCAGGATTGGGCAGGAAGTGGCGAAACGTGCGCTTGCGTTCGAGATGACAGTGATCGCCTACGACCCGTTTGTAACGCAGGAGATGTTGGGCGACCTTAATGTCAGAATGGTCAGCATGGACGAGCTGCTCGCCAACTCCGACTACATCACCCTGCACATGCCCCACAATGAGGCAACTCACTACCTGATAGCTGAGCAGGAGTTCGCAAAAATGAAGGATGGCGTGCGCATCGTCAACTGCGCCCGCGGCGGCGTCCTGAAAGAGGCCGCACTGCTTGAGGCCCTAAAAAGCGGCAAGGTCGCGTTTGCAGCCCTGGACGTCTATGAGAGCGAGCCTGTCAAAGGCAATGAGTTTACCTCATTGCCAAACGTTTCGCTGACGCCGCACATAGGCGCCTCGACTGTGGACGGCCAGTTCCGGGTGGGGATGGAGGTTGCCGATAAGCTGCTGGAGTTATTGGCCTGAGCCGAACGACAGGGCTGTTCTAAGCTGCGCTCGGCTTGACGGGACCATGGGGCCGTGGGCGTGCCTTTGGCTGGGCGGCATGGTCCGTGCAGGGTCAATGTGCTGCGTGCGCGTAGAGTTTTGCGGTTCATGCCTGTTTGAGGGCCGACAGCCAGCAGCATTTGGGAGAGACGTATCGGCGCGGCAGGCTGAACTGTGGCTCTAGAACGTATGACCGGGCTGCACGAAGAGATATGCGGAACTGCTGTTAGGAGAGTGTTGACCTGAAGAAGCGAATCCCCTGGGAGCAGTATTTTATGGGAATAGCCCGCCTCGTGGCTGAGCGCTCAACCTGTCTGCGGAGGCATGTCGGCGCGGTCATCGTCCGTGACAAGCGCATATTAACTACGGGCTATAACGGCGCCCCGGCGGGGATGAAGCACTGCGAGGAGGTTGGCTGCCTCCGCGAGAAGCTGAAGGTCCCCTCCGGCACGAGGCACGAGCTGTGCAGGGGCCTTCACGCAGAGCAGAACGCCATCCTTCAGGCCGCGATGTTTGGTGTATCCATCAAAGGCGCCGACCTCTATTGCACTAACGCTCCTTGCGTGATCTGCGCCAAAATGGTAATAAATGCTGGCATGAGCAAGCGCATATACTACCAGGATGGCTATCCTGACAAGTTATCGCTCGAGATGCTCGAGGAAGCTGGCGTGGAGCTGATCCGCATTCCTCGCGACAAGGCGGAAGATGCTGAAAGCGGGAAGAAGAAGGATGAATAGTGAGCACGGCTGGAGGCGACGCGAGTCCGCGTGCGTTCTCGTGATGTTGTTTGTGGCGGCACTGCTCACAATGTCTTGCGCCTCAACCCAGGAGGTGGTGCTCGACGACGACGAGATGTTTCACCTTGCCAGCAAGAAGCTTTACATGAGCGAACATGGTGGCTTCATTTGGGGGATCATTCACTCGAAGGAAGAAAGTCAGGCGCTGGAACTGTTCAACAAATTACTCGACAAGTACCCTGGAAGCCGACACGCCAGGGAAGTTCAAATGTTGCTGGGTGACATACAGTTCGCAAAAAAGAGATACGAGGAGGCCGAGGCCGAGTACACGTCCTTCCTTCGTTTCTACCCATCCGACGCGGAGGCCCAGAAGGCCCAGTTTCGGCTGCTGCTGACGTTCGCGCGCCGGATCAAGGCTTATGATCGGGACCAGTCGTTCACGCACAAGGCGCTCGATGCCTGCAAGCAATACCGGCAGAAATATCCGGGTGGGCAGTTCACGCCACATGTTGCGGTTATCGAGCGTGGGGCAAGAGCGATGCTGGGCATGCACGAGTTTTACGTTGGACGCTTCTACTACAGGAGGCACAAGTATGCCGCGGCCATATCGCGGCTTGAGGGCGTCCTCAGCGATTATTCGGATACCGAGGCGGCCGCGAAGGCGCTGCTGTATCTTGCAAAGACCGACCTGAAGCTCGAGAAGCGCGATGACGCCAGACGGAAGCTTCAGCAGTTGATTAACGAATACCCCGGCGCCCACTGGGCGAATAACAAGGCCAGGCGGTTGCTGAAGGCACTCTCGCCATAGACCCGCGGGTGCTACCTACCAGCAAGGGCTCAATACAGATCTCGTCGGTGAGCGCACTAACGCCATGCTGGCAGGACAAGCGTCACATTTTTCCAATGCAAGGTAGCGCCAGGATGTATCGGTGATTATCCCAGCGAGAAAGCGCCCTGACTAGTTTGTCTCGCCGACGATCTACGACGAGCCTTGCGAGGTGATCTTCAGCCGCGTCTTGCCGGTCGCGTATGCGTCCTCGCCGTTGCCAAACTTCCCCTCGAGGCGGATGGTGAGTGTGCCCTCGATCGATCCGCCCTCTGCATCAACGATCGTCGCTATCTGCGACTTGAGCTCTGACGGCACGGCCGCGACCGT
>QMNL01000250.1 GCA_003647755.1 Candidatus Coatesiibacteriota bacterium | reverse complement strand
TGAGGGGGTCGAACACCCCTGCATAGGGCTATGTTCAGCCCTTTCAGGGCTGTTTTCCTTTTCTTCTTTGGCGTTGATCCGTAGGTTGCACCTACGGCTACTCACGTTCATCCCCTGTCGGGGATTGGCCGGTAGCCCGAAGCCTAGACAGACCACAATCCCGCCCTGAGCTCGGGCCTCGGAACAGAATGGGGAAACTCCTCTAACATAATCGGATTGACAGATTCGACACTCAGCATTATGTTGGCTGTGAACTATGTGCCTCGGGTGGGGAACCTAGTCCTCTTTTCTTGGTTGATAGTTTGAAAAGGGGTGTGTTATAGTCCGCCAAGCTTTACCTGGAGATGGGTCATGACAGGATATGGAAATGGTTAATTCGTCAGATATACAGAGAGAGAAGGCCACGGTGCCGATCGCGGTTAGGGATCTGAACAGGACTTACTCGGCAAGGCCACGGGATATTGAGCAGCGTTGGTATCTTGTGGATGCTAAGGACCAGCCCCTGGGGCGATTGGCAGCGCGGATTACCAGGGTGCTTCTGGGTAAGCACAAGGAGTGTTATACTCCGCATATTGACACGGGAGACTTCGTGGTGGTGATCAACTCTGCCTCGGTGAAGTTGACGGGAGACAAGTGGGACAGCAAGATGTATTACCATCACACGGGCTATCCCGGTGGGATAAAGTCATTCACGGCTCGTCAGAAGATGGGGCGGGACCCCACCTTCTTGGTGCGAAAGGCGGTTGTCGGGATGCTGCCGAAGAACAAGCTGAGCCGGCAGATCGCCAAGAAGCTGAAGATTTATGCTGGTCCCGAGCACCCTCACGCGGCCCAGAAGCCTGTTCCGCTGGCATTAGTTGAGTAGCGCGGAGGTTTGGCCTGTGGGTTCAAGGTGGTTTATCCTGACGGACACCGGCTCGGGGGTGTTGTGGGATACTATTCCTGAGAGTGTGGTCTGATTGGGAGGTTTTGAGAAGGTTGGCTCTTGAACAGGTATATGGAACTGGGAAGCGGAAGCGGGCGGTAGCGAGGGTATTTCTTCGCCCTGGCGAGGGTAAGATAATTGTCAACAGGCGCGCTTTCGAGGATTACTTCCCCAATGCTAGGCTTCAGAAGCTAGCGCTTGCTCCCCTCGTGGATACCGAGACGCTGGGCAAGTTTGATGTTTACGCGACGGTCCGGTCGGGCGGGATTGCTGGTCAATGTGGGGCGCTGAGGCATGGCATAGCGAGAGCGCTAGTCGTGCATGATGAGAGTCTCAGACCCATCTTGAAGCAGAGGGGCTATCTGACACGCGATTCTCGCGTGAAGGAGCGCAAGAAATATGGCCAGCGTGGAGCGAGGGCGAGGTACCAGTTCTCCAAGAGATGAGCCCCAGTTACGTGTGAAGTGCCCGTGGTTAATTGGGTGCGTAACTTTTGGTTCAGGCCTCGGAATGTGGATAAAAACTTGCTGCATCGTGTATCCTGAGTAGGGCGCGTGTCGTTCTATTGGTATGCAGCGGGAATAGATCGGGATTGACATAGTTATAGGAGGGTTACAGTTGGTGCTGATAACCATGAAAGAGCTTCTCGAGGCGGGAATGCATTTTGGGCACCAGACGAAGCGCTGGAACCCCAAGATGCGGCGGTATATTTTCGCCGAGCGCAATGGGATTTACATCATAGACCTGCAGAAGACCGTCCGTCTGTTACGGCGGGCCTATGATTTTGTGGTCAGCCTGGGTCAGCAGAACAAGCCGATTCTCATGGTTGGGACTAAACGCCAGGCGTCGTTGTCTGTGGAGGAGCAGGCGAAGCGGGCCGGTGCGTTTTACGTAACTCACCGCTGGTTGGGTGGGATGCTGACGAACTTCGAGACGGTGAAGAAGTCGATAGAGAAGATGCGCAAGATGCGTGAGACGGTCAATAGCGACCAGATCGATCTTCTGCCGAAGAAGGAGGCGATAAGACTTAGAAAGGACCTTTTCAAGCTGGAGCGCAACCTTGGCGGGATAGAGAACATGACAGGTCCGCCCGGCGGTATATTCATAGTTGACCCCAAGAAAGAGAAGATCGCTGTAGCGGAGGCTCGGCGCTGTCGGGTGCCCATAATTGCGATAGTTGATACGAATTGCGATCCGGACCTGATCGATTACGTTATTCCGGGTAATGATGATGCCATAAGGGCGATTAAGTTAGTATCTTCGAAGATTGCTGACGCTTACCTGGAGGGCCAGATGGGACGTAAGGACCTTGAAGAGGAGCGAGAGGAGGCGGTCGCTGTCAATGATCTTGCGGGAGATGAATCGGTTGGCCCGCTGCAGGAGAATGCGGGAGAGGCTAGCCAGGAGAGTTCAGTTTAGGAGTTTTGGATGCCAGAAGTAACAGTTGAGATGATCAAGGCGCTCAGGCAGAAGACCAACTGTGGGATAATGGACTGCAAGCGTGCGTTGGTCGAGGCAGACGGGGATGAGGCGAAGGCGATAAAGTTACTTCGCAAGCAGGGCTTGGCGAAGGCAGTTGAGCGGAGGGACAGGAGCGCTTCAGAGGGGGCCATATTCTCCTATGTGCATCACGATGGCAGGATCGGCGTTCTTCTTCAGCTGAATTGCGAGACGGATTTTGTGGCCAGGACGGACGAGTTTAGGCAGTTGGGGTCTGATCTTTGCTTGCAGGTAGCTGCGAGTGCGCCACGTTACGTGTCTCAGGGGGATGTCCCGGAGAATGTGCTTGAATCTGAGAGGAACATATTCGGTGAGCAGGCGGCCAAGATGGGCAAGCCCAAGAACGTCATCGAGCGGATAGTAGAGGGGAAGCTGAAGAGCTTTTACGAGCAGGTTTGCCTGCTGGACCAGACTTTTGTCAAGGAGCCGAACGACAGGGTCGGCCAGATGATCGATGAGTTATCCTCGAAGTTGGGTGAGAAGATCGAGGTTGGTCGGTTTGCGCGGTTTGAGATAAGCAAGAGCTGAGCTGTGGCCTTGATATATAGTCGTGTTCTCCTGAAGCTCTCGGGCGAGGCGCTCTTGGGTGGTCAGGAGTCTGGGATCGACCCCGAGCGGCTTGAGTGGGTAGTTGATGAGATCGTTGATGCTCACAGTCTGGGTGTTGGGCTTGCGATTGTGGTGGGCGGTGGGAACATCTATCGTGGTCGTGATGCGGAGGCTTGCGGGATCGATCGCAGCACTGGGGACTACATGGGTATGATGGCGACGGTGATCAACAGTCTTGCTTTACAGGCGAGGCTGGAGCAGAAGGGGCTTCAGACGCGGGTGATGACGGCGATAGAGATGGCAAAGGTTGCCGAACCATATATTCCCAGGCGGGCGCTCAGACATCTCGAGAAGGGCAGGCTGGTGGTTCTCGCCTGCGGGACGGGTAGCCCTTACTTCACGACGGACACGGCTGGTGCCCTTCGTGCGCTCGAGCTGAAGGCCAACGTGTTTCTCAAGGCGACCAATGTGGACGGTGTATATACGGCGGACCCGGCGGTCGATGGGAAGGCCAAGCGTTATGAAAAGCTTGGCTACAAGGATTATCTGGTCTCTGGGCTCGAGGTCATGGACTTGACGGCGGTTTCTTTGTGCCGCGCAAACACTTTGCCGATAATCGTCTTTAATTTGCTCGACAAAGGCAATATAAGAAGGGTTTTGACGGGCGCGAATGTTGGAACTTTGCTCGGGGAGGCACAAGATGCTTGACGAGGTATTTAAGGAAGCCAGAGCGAACATGCAGAGGAATGTCGATGCGCTCAAGAGACATCTTCTGAAGATGCGGACGGGTAGGGCCACGCCCTCGCTGGTCTCGGAGATCAGGGTTGACTGTTACGGGGAGAAGACGCCGCTTTCACAGCTGGCGACGATCTCCGTGCCGGAGAGCGGGTTGCTCATTGTACAGCCGTGGGACCCGAGCCTGTTGAAGGAGATAGAGACGTCGATCCTTCGTTCAGGTGATGACCTTACGCCAGCCAGCGACGGCAACGTCATCAGAATCACCATTCCTCCGCTTTCTGAGGAGCGACGTAAGAACATCAGCGCCACGGCAGCAAAGCACTGCGAGGAGTGTCGGGCGGCGGTTCGGAACGTTCGTAAAGAGGCGAAGAACCAGATACGTGCGCTTGAGAGGGAGAAGGTGATCTCTGAGGACAGGGCGAGCGTGGCGTTCGAT
>QMNL01000249.1 GCA_003647755.1 Candidatus Coatesiibacteriota bacterium | reverse complement strand
GGTTATACCCCGTTCTCGCCCCGTCGGTCAAGATGCCTTCGATTTCTGAGCCTGCGCCAAAGAGTCGCAGAGAGGGGAAAGTCGCAGCCACGAAAGAAGGCAAAAGGCTCAGAGAACATGATGCCAGCTGCATAATCTGCTAGGTACTTCTCTGTGTCTCTGTGTCTCTGTGTCCCTGTGGTAAGCTCATCTTCCGAGCGTGCGGTCAAGTTTCGCGACGGTGCTGAGGTAGTCATAGGTTGCACGGATGTGGTCGATTCTCGCGACCGTGTAGTCGTTCTCTGCCGCAATCAGGTCTCTGTTGTTGATCAGACCTTCCTTGTAGCTTAGGCGAGAGAGTTCAAGCTGTTCGGAGGCGATCTTCTCGGCCAGTTTGAGAGCGTCGATGTCGTCCGAGAGCCTCTTCAGCTGTCTGGCCAACTCGCGTATTGAAACTTCTACCTGGCGTTTGGTGTCCTCGAGCGTTCTTGCCAGCTGTCGCGAAGCGATCCTCGACTGAACCCAGCGCTCACTGTCAGACACGTCGAAGAAGGTGTGTTCAAACTTCAGGCTGAATTGCCAGACGCGGTCCGTGACGTCGAGCGTCTGACGGAGCCGGTCGTCGGTCTCCGACATAGTAACGCTGCCCTGTGCCTCGAGCGTAGGGAGGGTGTTGTTCTTGGCACTCTCCTCGGCGACCTTGTTCTTGTCAAGCTGCGCTCGTATCGCCTTCAGGTCTGGCCTTTGGTATAGCGCGGTCTCGACCCATTGCTCTATATGAATGGGCACTCGTTTCCGTCTGATGTCTGAGACAGGCTGAACCTTAGTGCCGATCTTTAGACCCATGATTTCCACGAGGTTATCCACGGCACTCTGAAATCCTTTCTTGGCGGTTGCGAGGTCCCGCTGACGGTTCACCAGCGCAAGCTCCGCCCTGGCGTAGTCGAGCCGCGAGGACAAGCCTTCTGTAAGCCTTAGCCGGGCTATCTTCACGTCTTCCTTGGATTTGGCGAGGGCAGAGCCCATTTCCGCTACATATTCTTGAGATTTCAGGAGAGCGTAGAAGGCCTGTTTGACCGAAAGCGAGAGGTCAAGTATCTGGTCTTGGAGGTCCATCCTGGCGATCGCAACGTCGAACTTCGCCTCTCTCAACGGCGCCGTTGCGGCACGCCAGAATGCGCCCTTTAGGAGCTGTTGCGAGACCGAGAACTGAAGCGAGCTTGTGAACTGGGACTTGAAGCCGGGGGAGGCAAGGTCGGACGTGCTTTGCGACCCTGTGTAATAGTCAGATGTGTGGTCAATCCAGTCGAGGCTGCTGGTCAGTGAGAAACTGCCGCCGTACTTGTGTCTCTGTGCAAGCGATAGGCTGGCGAAGTTCTCGTAATCCTGCACAAGATGAGAGTTATAGACTGAGCTCGCAAAAGCTGTATTCAGATTCGGCTCGAACTTGTTCTTTTCGATAATGAGCTGTGATTTCACACTCAGGAGCGAGTCTTTCTGATTCAGCAGTCCCAGATTCTCACGGAGAGCAATGTTCACGCAGTCCTGCAACGAGAGATGGAGCGCCTCACCTGGGGACTGGGCAAGAGGGACCGGCCTGTTGCCTACCTCCCTCTCTGATTTGGCACACACCCCCAGGTTCGCACCCAAAAAAACGCAAAGCAGAGCCAGGCAGCATCGCACAAGGCCAAAAGAAAAGGCGGGTAAGAGATCTCCGCCCGCCTTTTCACCAGAGATTCTGAGATGTTTCCTATTCAAGCTCCCACTCGATGTGCGCTACCCTGCTGATCGGACTGAACGAGTTGGCGTCTGAGAAAACGGCGAACCACGTGTATTTGCCGGCAGGGAAGGAGTTCAGCTTGCCCCTGAAGAGTTTGACAGGCGACACGTCAGCGTGCATGGGCAGCTCGTAGTTGTCCAGACAAGCTGTGGGAGCAAACGAGAGGCCCGGAGCGAACAGCAGCGAGCCGTCCGGCATCCGGAGGGCCACGTAGAGGTCCAACGTCTTCGGCAGGCCATCGTTTCTGAACCTAGCGCTCAGGACGTGTCCCTGTCCAACACCGTAAGTGCGATTTGCCCCGTCCAGCGAGAGGCCCACCTCGGGCCTAAGGTCAATGGCCGTAACAAGCGGCAACGAGGCAACCATCTCAGTGCCCCGTCCATGCAGCGCTACGTAAGCACGCCACACATACTCGCCCGGCGCTAAGCCCTCGGGCACTACTGCCCTGAGAAGCTCAAACCCCTGAAGCTGGAACCCGCTCATTACGTCGAAGTCAGAGACATAAGGTTCCGGCTCCGTGCTGAAGCTGGGCAGATACACCACAACACCGTTGGGCAGAATCAGGCTCACGTACAGGTCAACGCCGAGCAGCGCAGTCTCGCCATTGTGGCAAGACAGGGAGATGCTCAGTGTATCGCCCGGATAGAACGTGCTGCCGTTGCTCCCGATCTCGAGCGACATCATGGGCGACGACCCAATGCCAGTTCCCGAAAGCGATACCTGAACCTCCGGGTTAGCGGGATCGTTCGAGGTGATCGTCATCGTTCCCTCTGTCAGGCCTATATAACTCGGTGTGAAGAATACCGGCAGGAACACGCCCATTGAAGGTTCGATGCTAATTGGTGTCAGAACACTGCAACCGAACGCGAGATTGTCGATCGAGATGCTCTCAATTGTCAGCGGCGCCTCACCCGTATTTGAGACATAAAGCTCAGGCCAGAATGCGCTCATGCCAACCTGCACTTCGCCAAAGTCGTGCGAGTAATCTGATAGGGAAATCTCCGGATACCGCAGCCTGTATTGCGTCCTTGAGTCTGCTGAAGCAGGCGGTTCCTCAACATTCCCAGCCGCATCAGTGGCTATGGTGTAGAACTCGTAGAAGCCCTCGCCATGCGTCGCCTCAAACGGGAACAAGCCCGCCTCGCCTTGAGCGGTCAACCCAGAATCGGCCCAATCACTCCAACTACCACTCAGCGAGGCCGCATATCGATACCACAGCCGCACAGACACAATCGGGCTCAGGACATCAGTTGCGCTGAAGCCCACTGTTACCTCGGTTGCATGAACCTCGTCAGGCGAGCTCGCCGTGGAGAATGGCGCAGTCGTGTCAAACACCACCGAAGCATCGGCCTCGGAAGGAGGCGCCTCCCGGTTGCCGAACCCATCCTCCGCAATTGAGTAGAACTCGTAGGCTCCATCGCCTTCCACCGGCACGAAGTCGAAGACCCCTATCGTGGCCCCCGTAACCTCAAGCCCCGTATCCTTAAAGGCGCTGCCACCCACGCTATACCACAGCCTCACGGATGCAACGCCCACACCCTTATCCGATGCGGTGAACGCCACGGGCACCGGCGATTCGCTCGTCCATTGATCCTCTACCGAGACGCTCGATTGCGGTGGAACGTTATCAAACACCGTAACAGCGGTAACGGTCGCGGCGGTCGTCGGCGCAGGCTCCGTGTTGCCGCAGTTGTCGCTCGCCACGGTCCAGAACGAGTAGGTGCCAACACCGTCCGGCGGGATGAAGTCAACCGTGCCGGAGGTGGCCTCCATCTGGTATCCCGACTTCGCCCAGAGACGGTCCTCGTAACGATACCAGAGCTCAACTTGCCTAACGCCGCTCAGCGAATCCCAGGCCGAGAACGTAACTGGTATCGTGTCGCCGGTCATCTTGTCCGGAGACGAAACGCTCGAGCTCGGCAGGGTGATGTCATAGTAGCTGAACGCGTCGGGTGTTGAAGGTGGAAGCTCCTGCCAGCCCGCATTATTTGTCGCGAGCGTGTAGAACTCGTAATAGCCCTCGCCCTCGGGAGCACCGAACTCAAACACTCCCCAAGACCTGGAGACCATCATCCCGCCGCTCGTCCAATCGCCCCCGTTGAATCTATACATCAAGACAACAGATGCGATCTGGGTATCGGCATCATCGGCCGTGAACCTGACGTTCAAGGGCAGCTCGGTCGTGTATCGTGCGCAGGAGCAGCTGGATGTAGGTCTGGTTGCATCGTAGAAGCAGCTGCCATCAGGAACTGCTGGCGGAGACTCCTCGTTGCCAGCCTTGTCAACGGCTATCGTATAGAAGTCATACTTCCCATGGCCATGCGTCAACGTAACAGCGATTGTGCCGCTCGTTCCCGGTAAGACGTATCCGGTATCGAACCAGGCCCCACGATTGTAACGACACCACAGCCTTATTGAATC
>QMNL01000248.1 GCA_003647755.1 Candidatus Coatesiibacteriota bacterium | reverse complement strand
GGGGACAGCTGCGGCGTGTCCCCGCACCCCTCCGCAGCTTTCGTTACATGCGCCGATATATTGCAGAGCAATCTCTCGGCGAGGGGCCTTCATGTGATCTGCTCCGCGTTCAGCATCAGGCTGCCGCCCTCATCCCGAACTATTCCTTTGACCTGAACCATCGAGGCACCAACAGTTTTTGAGCCAAACTTCTGATAAATGCTAGGGAAGAGGACTACCTCTACAAGCCCGTCGGAATCCTCCAGCGTGAGAAACTTCATATAATTACCCTTTCTAGTCCTAATTCGCTTGCCGGCTATGACGCGCCCAGAAACTGCAACGCGTCGGTTTCTGTATTTGGCGAGCTGTGAGCTTTTGACGAATCCGTGCCTCTCAGCCTGGCGGAGAGCCGCCGCTCGCATGTCGAGCGACCCTGGCCGAGGTGAGCCCTGAGCGTTGGAGCCAACCCTTGCGCTACCGGGCAATGGGCGTCTCCAAACGCCGTGATCACGCGGGTCAACGCCCAGTATTTCGATCTCCATCTTCTCAATCTCCTGCCATGTATATCTGGGCAATTGAGGAGGCACAGGCGGCGACGGCGGAACGTCGATCCCTGACAAAAGAGTCTGTTGCTTCTCTCGCTTCAGGGCTGGATAAAGCCGCATCATCTGCCACAAAAGCTGCGGGCGAGTCAGGCCGAAACAATCCACCGCACCGCACCGTATGAGCGACTCCAATTCCTGATACGAGGGCTTTACGCGAAATACAAAATCAGCGAGGTTCAGAAACTTGCCGCCAGCATCACGCGAACTCAGGATTCTGCTGATGGTCTTCTGCTTAAGCCCGCCTATCTGGCTGAGCCCAATGCGAATTGCGTCCCTGTTGCCGGTGAAATCCGCCTCGCTCCTATTGATGCAGGGAAGCTGAACTGCAAGGCCACAGCGCTTCGTCTCCTGCACATACTCCCTCGTGTCGTAGTAGCCGCCATGATTGCTGAGCACCGCAGCGAGAAACTCCGCCGTAAAGTGCGCCTTGAGGAACGCACAGCGATACGACAAAAGCCCGTAAGAGACCGCATGCGCCTTGCAGAAACTAAAGCTCGCAAAACGCGAAACCAGCTCCCAGAGCTTATCCGCTAACTCAGGTCTAAAGCCTCTCTCAACAGCACACTCCTTGAACCGGACCTCGATCTGCCTCGTCATCGGATACCTACGACCTTTCGTTATCATCTTACGCATCACGTGCGCCTCGGCATCGGTAAGGCCGACCACCTCGACAGCGATGCGCATCACTTGCTCCTCGGTCATGAGAATCCCAAACGACTCTTCGAGTATTGGCTCAAGCGCAGGGTGCAGGTATGAGACCCTCTCCTTGCCGTGGAACCGGCGGATGAAGCGGTCGAGCATTCCTCCCTCGCGAGGCCCAGGGCGAACAAGTGCGATGGCCACTATGACATCATCCTCGCTCTTGGGCCGCAGACGTTGCAGAAGGTTCCTCATGCTCGGCGATTCGATCTGGAAGCACCCGATGGTTCTGCCCTCGGCCAGAAGCCTCAGCGTCTTCGGGTCCTTCCGGTCTATCTTATCCAACTCCAGCTCCGTGCCGTAATTCGCTCTAATAGCCTTCAGTGTGTCTGCAATCACCGAGAGGCCCCGCTGACCTAAAAGGTCTATCTTCACCAGACCGGTCGCCTCGGCCGCATTCATCTCAAACTGCGTTACGGGCAAGCCCTGAGAAGAACGCTCAAGCGGGACGTAGCGATTGAGCTTCCCGCGACTGATGAGCGTGCCTCCAGGATGCACCGAGAGGTGCCTGGGGAAGCCGCGAATCCGCTCCGCCATCGCAACTACCTTCTGAAGCGGAGAATCCCCGCTCCCGTAGATACTCTCGCTCCTGGGTGCATACGGTCGCCTCGCACGTCCCGAGCTCGGCTCCGATACAGCGCGCCCACATCCCCCAAAATGCGGAACCCCGCGCGTGAGGGCGTTGAGGTCGTTTTGCGAAAGGCCCAGCACGCGGCCAACCTCTCGAAGCGCAAACCTCGTTCCGAACGTTACGTGCGTCGAGAGCAGCGCCGCATGTTCCTCTCCATACTTTTCCAGAACATATTTCAGAACCTCGTCCCGGCGCCGATGGCAAAAATCGAGATCGACGTCCGGGCAGCCCTTTCGACCCCTGGAAAGAAACCGTGGAAAATAGAGGTTATACCTAAGTGGGTCCGGCTGCGTCAGGCCCAAAAGGTGCGAGACGAGGCTGTTCGCCGCCGAACCACGACCCCACATCGGAATGCCCCTTCGCCTCGCAAAGTTTGCAATGTCCCAAACAATCAGAAAATAGGCCGCCATACCCATCTCGCCGATGACCTGAAGCTCATTATCGAGCTGTTCCACTCGGCGCTTATCCGCATTCGGATACAACGCCTTCAAATTCCGTCGGCATATCTTCTCGAGAAACTCTTCGGCGGAGGCCTCGCCTTCCGGCAAAGCAAACTCCGGCAACATTGGCGGACGCGCCTTCAGTCTGAACTTGCACCGCTCGGCTACCTTCACCGTGTTCAAAATCGCATCAGAATCGTCGCCAAAGATGCGGCACATTTCCTCTTTCGATCTTAGCCAACACGCCTTTGAGACAACATCTGATTCGGAGAGATGCTTGATAGGCTTGTTGAGCCGTATCGCCGTCAAAACACGGTGCCTCTCGTAATCGCAAGAAGCCGCAAAGAAAACCGGGCCAGTCGCCACCCGCGGCAAAGATGTGGGGGCAGCCATAGCGTGCCCCCACACCCCCCCGCTATTCTTGTGCGATGTGCCGCCATATTGATTCGCAATCTGGCAGCGAGCGGCCAATGGCTGCGTGATTGAGGCGCCTTTGCCAGGCTGAGAATCTCTACCTGCACATTCCTCTATTGGAACCTCGAGGTACAGGTCCCCAGCCGGGATAATTGACTGAAGTGAACGGGCCAGCTCAACGTCCCTGGCAAGGACGATCAGCCCCCGATGATAAGTCGAGAGACACTCGCAGGCATCCTGGGCGCCATCGAGGTTGCGCCGGGTCAGCATCTCACAGAGATTCCCGTAACCCTCATCGTCCACAACCAAAAGCACCACATCGCCGTCTAAAAACTCGACCTGCGCCCCAACAATCGGCTCAACCCCGATCGCCTCAGCCAACTGGCAGAACTCAAACGCCCCATAAAGATTATTGGTGTCGGTCAGCGCAAGATGGCTCATCCCAAGCTCCTTCGCCCGCATCAAAAGATCGCTCACCGAGCTTGCGCCCAAAAGAAGGCTGTAATTGCTGTGGCAGTGAAGGTGAACAAAATCCATCAATACCGCCTCACAACCCCTCGAACAACGCCCAAGATGCTGACCCTCTCCGCCGGGACAACGATTGGCTCAAACGTCTCGTTCGCCGGCTGGAGCCGAACCATATCCCCCTCACGATAAAACCGCTTCAGCGTGCACTCGCTGCCATCCAGCAGCGCGATCACCAACTCGCCATTTCTCGCCTCAGGCCGCCGCTCGACCACGATGCAGTCGCCGTCCGCGATCTGATCGTCAACCATCGAATCGCCTCGCACACGCAGCGCGAAGCAATCACGTTCCGCCGTCAACATTTCAGCCAAATCAACCTCCTCCACATCCTCAAGCGCCTCGACCGGCAGGCCCGCCGCGACCGTGCCCACGAGCGGGACCCTTGAAACCGAGAACGGATTCCGCTCCTGAACCACCTCAATTGCCCGGCTCTTGTTCCAGACCCGACGGATAAAACCCTTCCGCTCAAGCCGAACCAGATGCTTGTGCAGAGAGCCAATCGAGGACACACCGAGGCGCCTCGCTATCTCCCTGAGGCTCGGCGCACAGCCATGTTGCTGCAAATATGTCGTAATAAACTCCAAAACCTGCGCCTGGCGGCGTGTCAGCTGCTCCATCTTTGACTCCTCCGGCTACTGTTTTTCTGCTCACCCACTCACACTATAGGAGAACAAAAAGAAAAAGTCAAGGCAAGACAACACCCCAATAATCAGACTGGGCTATGCGCTATGGCTCAACATCGCTTGATTCTATGTTCGTCGGGGTGGGTTTCCGTGTTGTTAGACGGACGTCTCGCTAGGCCTGTTAGTCAGAGGCGTGCCAGCTGGGACGTATCGTTGGTACGCTGCATGCACCCACACGGGTACCATGCACTTCGCGAGCAACATCGCCTC
>QMNL01000247.1 GCA_003647755.1 Candidatus Coatesiibacteriota bacterium | reverse complement strand
AAGGTTCGGGTTGCAAAAACAGCCCATTGAGATAAAAGAAGCCCTTGAGCCGTTAGCTCAGTAGGTAGAGCATCTGCCTTTTAAGCAGCGGGTCGCCGGTTCGAGTCCGGCACGGCTCGCTATTTCTACAATATCGTTCCTCGCAGTATATATGAAGTATCCCTCAGAAACATTACACCAAAAAGTCAGCACGCTCGCCAGCTACATCCGCTCGCTGCCTGATTTCGCGGTCGACGAATCGCTCGCTGAGACCCCTGATCACATCGGTGCGATCATCGTTGATGCCATCCTTCAGTCGGGCATGAACTACGAGGCGATCGTCAGACCCCGCGTCGATTCGCTGAGGGCGGAACACCCCGAGGCGCGAACGACGAGCGGGTTCCTTGCTCTTGCAGAAGCAGTTGGCTTGGGGACCCTAATACGCTGGAACGGGAAGGTGAAGACGGAGCGGATCGTCGCAGTTGCGCAGTTTCTGCAAAACGAGGGCATCGAGACACGTGATAGCCTGAGAGGCTGGCTTGCGCAGCAAGGCAACGTTGACCGGCTCAGGCAACTGCCGGGCATAGGCAACATGACCGCCGATTACTTCAAGATGCTGGCTGGCATCGAGACCATTGCCCCTGACGGGCTGATCTTGCGTTTTGTGAGGCAGGCTGGTATTAAGTCGGGTCCGTATTTGGAATCGCGCGAGATGCTCGAAGAGTTGGCGAGGAGGCTTTCTGTGAATCCGATAGCGCTTGGTTTTTCCATCTGGCGCTACATGGCGAGCCTACGCAGATTACGGGATGCATCACCTACCGGATAAGTAGATGCCTCGTTGGCCAGCGCTCCTTGCCATCCACGATCACCAGCCATGTGCCGGCGATAGAAGCGACTCGTTCGCTGTCCGGCTGAAGACGGAGGTCCCGATGTCATCGTATCGCTTACCCCGGTTGCCTTGTTTACTATTTGTGTAGTTTTGGTTTAGTATTCCCGCTTATGAATAGGGACATGGTCATGAATAACCTGAAGATTATGGCTTTCTCAGCTGTGTTTATGCTCAGCGTCTCTTTGGCTGTATTTGCTGAGGGGATCACGATTCAGCTCAGGTTCCCGCAAAAATCGATGACGGTCTCGAAGATCGGGGGATACGACGTGGTGAGGCTCGATGGCTGCGAGCTCTTTGGCGAGCCGGGCGAGCCGCTTCTTCCGACGAAGGCTGTTTACGTGGCGCTTCCGCCGGGCTTTGAGATGACCGAGGTTCGCATCTCGGCGAACAAAAAGATTCAATTGCCGGGCGCATTCAACATCGCCCCAGCTCAGCCTGTCCGGCCTGTTTCTCAGCCTGGCACTGTCGATTTCGTTCCTCCCAAACCCAGTGCCTACTCGCTTGGCGAGGCGCAGCCTGCCGAGCAGCTCATATCGACGGGCGAAGGCTCGCTCCGGGGCTATCGCGTGCTCGGGCTGATCGTGTATCCGATGCAGTATGAGGCAGTCGAGAGGCGATTGCTTCTTAGCACGGAGATGACGATTGAGGTTACGGGTAAGCAAACTCCCGGTGCGCTCGCTGCGTCAGATGAGAGCCCGACTGCGGGAGATTCGGCGGCGAGCTCGTTGGTCAATTCGCTGGTGGCAAACACCCAAGATGCGGTGCCAAAGCGCAGAGCGGTGCCTCTTTATTGGCGGGACAGATGCGATGTCCTGATCATTACGCAGGACTATTTCGTCTCATCGTTGGAAACGTTGCGGGACTGGCTCTACAGGAAGGGCTACAGGACTAAGATAGTTGAGGTCGGGGATATTGATGTTGATTACATGGGCCCGGATCTGCCGGCCAAGATACGAAACTGCATCAAGGACTACTACCTCAATCAGGGCCTTGGCTGGGTGATTCTCGGTGGGGACGTTAGCGAGGTCCCGACCCGTCGCGGGTATGCGTTTACGTCGGGGAAAACGTATGGCAGCAAGGATTATCTTCAATGCGATTACTACTATTCCGATCTGGACGGCAGCTGGAACGCTGACGGAGACGAGTATTGGGGCGAGTACAAGGATGATCAGATCGATATGTATCCGGACGTCTTCGTTGGTCGCTTGCCGGCCTCATCGCTGAGCGACATTAAGGTGCTAGTCCGGAAGATACTGACCTACGAGGGGGCTGGCGAGGAGCAGCTTCCGACCGATTATCTCACGTCGGCCTTTTTCTGGGCATGCAAACTGGACGACCGGCCGACGTGGGGCGGCGATGCGAAGGACAGCATCACCGAGGCGACCATATTTCCGTCATACTGGACGTTCAAGACCTGCTACGACCGGGATGGCACCTCTGGCAAGGAGAATGTGCTGGCCGCCATGGACGAAGGCTATGCGATCATCAACAACTGCGGCCACAGCACCTACAACGCGGCAAGTGCGCTTTACGATGCTCCCAAATCTCAGCGTGAATACATCATGTGCAATGACATGACGAGGCTCAAGAATGCGCCTCGTTATTCGGTGCTTTACTCGATAGGTTGTCTGTTCGGGGCACTTGATTTGGACAGCCTGGGAGAGCGATTTATGAATGCTGCCGCGGGTGGCGGGGTTGCGGCGTTGGTCAACAGCCGCTACGGATGGTATTCCTCAGGAAGCCCCGGTTCCGGTCCTTCCGATCTCATGGACCGCGAGTTCTTCAATGCCCTGTTCAGGGGTCATCACTACAACATCGGCGAGGCCTTCGCCGAGAGCAAGGTGCACTACATCTCATACTCGAAGCGTTCAAAGAAGGGTTGGTATGGCTGTTTCAGGTGGATAACTTACGGGATGAACCTACTTGGCTCTCCGATAATGCCCGTCTGGACGGCGACACCATCGACTATGGCCGTGGACTACGACCCCGTTTTTAGGCTCAACCGGGATGGGTTCTTGGCCAGAGTGACCGGCAGGGAAGGTCGACCTGTTCAGGGCGCCCTCGTGTGTTTAACAGACCGACATGGTTGGCTCGCCCGCGGAACGACCGACGAGGACGGCCAGGTTTTGGTCGATACGCCTTATGTGGAATCTGCCCGCAATTTCGACCTGACGGTAACCGCGCAGAATTACCTGCCCTACTTCGGCCGGGTGACCGGCGTTTACAACACGGACCTGCTGCTATCAGACGGCGAGGTTACGCCGCGATACGGGCGATCAGGGGACACGTTCACCTTTCAGGTTCACTACTTTGATGATGACGCTGACGCACCATTTGTCATCGAAGCTTACGTTGCAGGGCACTATTTCCCCCTCTCGCTGCTCGAGGGCACCCCTGCCGATGGCACGTTCGGGATCGAGCTCGTGGTCGGAGATGGCGATTGCCTCGGCGATGCTTTTCATTTCTTCGCCGTTGACGGTCGTGGCTCCTTCAAGAGATTCCCCCCAACGGGAGAGCTCTTCGGGCCGGGCATCGATGACGTAAAGCCCGATTCCGCCGTCAGCTCGCCTCAATACTCCACTGTGGCCACCATCGCCGTGCGCTACCTCGCACAGGACGACTGCTCCGGCGTGGCCAGCGTGGAACTCTGGTTCCGCCGCGATGATGGAGCATGGACGTTCTCCGGCCTCTCGGGTGAAGGCTCAAGCGGCACGATCAGCTTCGTGGCCCCGCAAGAGGGCGCTTATGATTTCTTCAGCATAGCGACTGATAATGCCGGCAACGAGCAGCTCCGCGTCGCGCGCACCGATACCTCTTGCACCTACGACAGCACGCCTCCGAGCTCCACACTGCGTTGTTCAGATTACTCGTCCTCGAGCAATCTACGGATCGTCTGTTTCGCTGGGGACCTTGTCTCTGGAATCGAGCGGGTTACGCTGTTTTACAGGTTTTCTACCCCTAAACCTACTAAGAGCAGCAGTTCGCGCCGCACAGAGTGGCAGGCCTTCAAAACTCTCCAGTGGCACCAAGGCCTTGAGTTCGCGTTCGATGCGCAAGACGGACCAGGGTTTTATGAGTTCATGTCCATTGCGACCGATCGGGCGGGTAACACGGAGCATACGAAAACTGCTCCCGATGCCTCGTGCGTCTTCGACTATCCCTGGGTGGCGCTGTCCATCTGGACTGATGCGAGAGAGTATCATACAGGGGACGAACTTGTAGTTTTGGGGACATACGAAAACTACCACGGCGGGCCAATCACCGCGGACCTCTACCTCGCGCTCGTGCTTCCAAACGGCGAGATTCTATACATGCCCGGCCTCTCGGACGTCCTTT
>QMNL01000246.1 GCA_003647755.1 Candidatus Coatesiibacteriota bacterium | reverse complement strand
CGCTATCGGCCTTTGCCTCATCAACAGTCTCGGCGTCATCTTTGAGATAGACGAACTCGCCCTCCGCGACACCCGATTCGTGCTTGTACTTACCGCTGCCGGGTCCCGGCCCTGGCCCTGGCCCCGGATCGGGAGTCGGCCCGGCAGTATTCTTCGTCGCTGCGCCAATCGATATCTGAATCTTGCTGGAGCTTAGCGCAATGCCAAGCGCCTGATCCCACTCGCCCGGTGTCCTGTTGCGGGTCTGTGCCAAACGGCCGGCTACCGTGCTCAAATAGACCTGTTGGCCATAGATGAGCTCGCTGTAGGAGGTTGTCTTGTCGGTGAAGTCCAGAACCCCCGAGCTTCGCACCGAGCAAAAGGACTCGTCGAGAATCGCCTCGACGAAGCCGATAGCAGGCACAGACGAGTCGTCATCTGCATCGGCCTTGCTGACCGTGTTCGGCGAGCTCAAGCAGACTGCGTCTCCGGAGGCCACCCCGGCCTCATATTGATACTTGGCGACATCGCCCGAACCACCGGATCCGGGATCGCCGGAATGGTATGGAACCTCGATTAGCGTGTTGACAATATCATCATCCGCTATGTTCGCGCCGTCCCGAAGGAACACGATTGCTATGCTCTTGCTCTCTGGCACCGATGGCGGATCGGGGCAGAGCGCCCTCGAGGAGGCCTCATCCCCCTCTGAGTGGGCGAGTTGGCCGGACGAGTCGATGGCGATTCTTATGGCCTTGACGTAGCCAGGATTGTCAAAAACTACTGATGAGAAATCCTGCGTTCCGCCGTTGTATTCGACGAGCTTGCCGGCGATCTCTGCGTTGCCCTTGGCGATCGAGACAGCTTGGGACTGAGGCGATGTGGCACTCACCCAGAACTGCCTCGCGACCTTGTGAACGCGCTCGATTGGGTCGCGATACTGCTCCAGCATGCGCTTGTTGTTGGCCGTGCCGCGACCCCAGTATGACCAGGTAAGGTTGTCCGAGGCGTCGGTCGCACAGTGGAGCACGTTGCCGTTGAGTGGGTTTACATAGACGCAGCCGGACCCGGGAGCCGTGTCAGTGAACGACACGGTATAGCTGCCGTGGATTTCGCCCGTGCAGGAGATGGAAAACTCCGTGTCAGGGACCTCGTTCAGTGAATAAGTGTAGCTGCCCGGAGTGATCGAGTGTTGCTCCCCCTCGATCTCAGCGGGCTCGGTTCTCTCATCCACGAAATCGATGAATTCAGGGCCATCTGGGTATGCCATTGCTTATCTCCTCCTTATCGATGAATCGCAGTGTTGTGCTGTTCTCAGGATTGTGCCTTTATGAAGTGACTCTCGAAGTAGTTGCGTGTTTCGGGAGACATGATGAACGCGTGGGTATAGAACTTGAAATCAGCACCAGACATAGCGCCCTGACTCCCTCGCGAGGCGCCTGTTGTCTCTCGGCCCGACATTCTCGATCCGGTCAGCGATGCCCTGATGGGCCTCAGCGAGAGCGTCAGGACGACCGGGCCCGCAGTTGCTGCACCTTCTGGCACCGCCAGCTTAAGAGCAACTTCCAGGGGGCTGTTCGTGCCTAATGGCCCGAGGTGGATGTCCGAATCTGATGAGACCTCCTCCCACTCATCATCGTCAGCCTTCCTAAAGAGCAGGTAACCGTTCTCGATGAGCTCCTTGCCCTGACCGTTCGTCGCGGCAGACTCGGCGCGGAGCAGGGCGTCGTCGAGGTCGAGGTCGATCGAGCTGTCCCTGCCCCAAATTAGGATGAGTGAGGCTTCGGACGTTGTCCCCCTTGCGAACCACGGGAAGGACACGAGGTTCAGAGGGCCTGCGCCGCCCTGCGTGAACAGTGAGAATGCAGGCCACTGCAAACACCCCCACGAGTGCATCGTGAAGTAGTAAACCTCGTCCAGCTCGTAGCCATATTTGTCGCTTGCCGAGGCACGAACCCCTATGCGTTCGCCGTCCGCGAAGAACTCCCTCGGAAGATATGTTATCGTTGTGCGCTGCCTAAACCGACCGGTGAGCGTTGTGCCCGTCAACGAGGCTCCGGTGCGGACGATCCTGGGAACGATCTGCGCCTGGAATCTGCGCCCGGCAGAGTCGCTCTGGACGATGCCATTCTCGATGATGGTCTCGAACCTGCCATCCCCAGCATCAACAGAAAACGCCAGCGAATCGGCGCGAAGCGCACCGAAGTGCAGCTCGTCATTGTAGTCATCGTCAACGATGTCGAGCCGTATCAGGCTGCCTGAGACGTCCACCGCTCCTTTTGGAGGGCGAATGGAGGCGAGATGTGGGCAGAATTGGCTTTCGTCAGCCATACGGTCGCTATCCCTGAGTTACGAAAGCTCGGAGTGAGCAACAGTTGTGAAATAAAGCCTCAGCGAGATGGGCCCGGTCGCGTTTTGCTGGTCGTTGTTCTTAACCTTCGCATAGAGCCTCTCCACGGGCGTCGTGTCGCTGTTGAAGGCGAGTCGGCCGCCGGCGTAGAACTCATCGTCAAGCACCTTCTGGTCCACGTTCGCCGCGTGATACACCTCGTTGATGCTGCCCTGAGCGCCATCCTCCTTGTCCAAGAGATAGAGGTCAAAATCACTGCTGCCACACACCGCCTCGACCTGGAGCAGCCGAACGTGCCCGAAGCCGTTGAGTATTGCCTCTACGGAACCCGTTGCCCCCGCCGCGACGCTTGATAGCGTCTCCGTCTGCCTGTAAATCGTCTTCTCCATCTGTCTCCCTCCTCGCAAAATACGTGCTCGATTACTCTATAAGTCCGTGTTGTTCAGATTGAGAAACCTGATGCCACCTGCGCCCCACAAGCCTCGTGGCTCGAAGCCCGGGCAGTCCCGCCGGGCGCACCACTGCCCCTCGTAAGATGCCTTCTTCAGCTTGCACACGAATGCCCCATGCTGACTGCACCCAGCAAGCGCGAATGATGGCCCCCTGCCGCGCACCTCCGCCCGCCCGTTTCGCCCGGGGCCTCTGAAGCTCGCGCCCGGCTCGTACCGGGACCACTTCGAGCCGCCGGGTGCGCCACCCGTGCCCTGACCATCGCAATGCGGGAACAGTGGTGAATAGCTACCATCAGGATCCACCGTGCCGCAGAAGCGCGAGGAGACCGTGCACTTTTTGCCATCCCAGTGCTTGCAGACGGGGACGGAGTTGGCGCAAGTAACATAGTGCCCGCCGTCGTCCTTAACGATCGTCCCATCCACGAAACTCACCCCATCATCGGACGTGTATCTCATGAGCGCCTCGACCGTGATTGGCTCGACGCCGTCCGGGCCCTTGCGATGGCCCAGCACGACCGTGACCGGAATGAATGCGAAGCAGCGGCCCCGTTCGAGGGCGACCTCGTAAGCGCCTGCTGGACCGCCGGCCGCCCCAAAGTGGAATGAGAAGGTCGAGATAAGAGCGCCGTCAGGAAAATCGGGAGCAAGTATTATCTGCCCATTTGGCTCCGCAGGCCATTGCGGGATGTAGCCGTCAAATGCTATCTCAGGATCGAAGGTGCACTCCTCGCCGTTGCATGCGAGCTTTATCCACATCTCGTCGTAAATCCTCTTGTGTCCACCACCGGTCGTCTCCGTGTGGAAGGCCACTCGACCCACCAGAGTGTAAACGAGAAGTTTCTCGCGGCCAGACTGCACCACACGAGGCGCTCGGTATTCCGTCCGCTCGAGGTGAGTCGGCCAGGTCGGTGCGCTTTCGTCATAGGTAACTTTCAGGTCATCAGTCAGAATCACCGTGCCCTCTTCAGACCAGGTCTCGCCATCAGGAGAGCCGTTGATCACAACGCTGCCCGTTGACGGCTCCCCGCTCGATGACGTAACCCATTGGACCGAGGCGATGTGGTGCGAGTTGCCATGAACGGGAGCGCCCGCCGAGTAGGAGAGATCGCCCACCGCCACCCCTGAAGCCCCTCTTGTGGCAGACATCTGTTCTAGCATTGCTTTGCAGGGCATCGTGGGTATCATCACGGCAGGGGTCTCCTTTCGGAGCCTTATCGAGCTGTTAGTCGCGAGCCAAACCCGCGACACTATGAATTCACCCTGTGATGGTTCTGCTACTTCGCCCAGCACCTCTTGAGACTGCCCCAGCCAGATGCATCGGCCATGCCACGCCGCGTGGAGCGCGAGCTCGAAGGGTGGGTCCGGACGGGGCTCGCAGTAGGCGTGGAACTCAGGGCTGAAGGGCAGGAACGAGGACAGAGCCCTGCACGTTGCATAACTGTT
>QMNL01000245.1 GCA_003647755.1 Candidatus Coatesiibacteriota bacterium | reverse complement strand
TCAATCCCAATTCCACTCTTGTTTCACCCAAAACACCGCCCCGGAGCCAACAACCCAACGAATCCGCAGCCCGTTTTGGGGAAACTCCAATACCCACATCTCGTTCTGGCTCGGCAGCGTTCAATTTAAGATTCTTGCGCGCGGACATCATTTCCACGGAAGAGCTTGCCAGTAAGAAATCAGTGGAATCTTTCAACGACCAAAATCCAGAATCCGGCCATGAGTGGTTAATAGACGGGATACGCTGCGAAGCCCAGCCCAGTCGCTATTGCCTGCACGATGTCGCGCAGGGCCTCAGGGTACAGGAAGAAGCAGAAGACCAGTGCGGCATAGATTGAGGCAGCAACGACAATCGCTGCCCGGGCTTTCGAGGATGACTTTGCGAAGCGCTGGGCGAAGACACCAGTGAACGTGAGGACGAGCGGCTCGAAGGGCAATCGGAACCTGTGCGAGGCATTGATTGTGGCACCGAGCAGCCAGCCGCAGAGAAGAGGCGAAAGGTACAGCAGCGCCTCGGACCATCTGCGTTTCGCAAGGAACATTAAGAATCCTAGGAAAGCGAACGGCAGGACGAAAGCGTATGATGCGACGAAATGGCCGAAGTCGTCGAAGACGTGCCAGAACTTCACGGTCTCCTTGAGGGTCTTATTTGCGTATCGGGCAGGATGGGAGAGGATGGTGCCAAGCGCGGCTCTCCAGAAAGCGCTGTCTCGCTCCACTTCGCTCAGGTTCTCGAACTTGGCGATCTTGGATTTCGGCAAGAACTCAAACCCCGCCATCGGGCCCTTTAGGACAACGGGAAGCATCACATCCCTAACTGATTCGCCCGAATCGAGCCGCCGCCTCTGCTCATTGATACGCCGCTTGATCTCCACGAGCTTGTCCCTGGGTATCGCTGACCAGAAGTAGCCGTTGGGCGAGAGCGAGTTGTGCTGATACCAAAGCGTCGCGCCTCCGTGCGTGTCAAACGGTATGAAGGCCTTCATGACGACCGCGTTTCGGACTGTCCAGGGTATCAGGAATAGACAGGCGACGCCCAGGATGAGCCCCGTTTGCCTTAACCTCGCCTTTCGATCGCCCAGGCGTTGCCTCCTTGCCAGCAGCGCCCACAGCGGCAGGATGGCGACGAGGGGGAAGAGAGTCGGTCTGCACAGCCAGGAGAGCCCGATAACGATTCCGGCCAGGACGGTGGAGGCCTTGGAGCTCTGCCCAGTGAGCGCTTTCAGGAGCAGAAGGGCTGAGAGCGTCGCCAGCAGGGAGAAGAGGTTCTCCGTCATGAACGTGTTTGTCAGTCTCACGAGCGGCGGATATACTGCTAGCATCGTCGCTACGATGGCGGCCGGTCGGTTTCGGCGGATTATGTGCAGCGCAGCGTAGTAGAGCGCGACAACGCACAAGGAGCCGATGATGGCTTCGCCGATGCTGATCGCCCAGTAGCAGTTGTCTCCGAAGAGCGCAAAGAAGAAGGCAAGGAAGATGGGGTAGAGTGGAAGCCGATACGCTGTTGGGTGGCCTGGTTGATAGCAGTAGCCGTGGCCATGTGCGATATTCTGGCCCAGGATCACGTATTCGGCGGCATCGACGTTGTATGGTAGCGACGGGAACAGAGAAACGAATATGATACGGACGACTAGAGCAAGCAGGAAGACGAATACGGGGAAGTATCTGGATTCAAGCAACGGCTGGCACCAAGCTGTGCTGTCCGGTTTGCAGTGCCGATTGCAGGGCAACCAGCTCTACGAACGACTTGGGACCTGAGATTTGAAAACAGCAAGAGCAGCGCGACTTGCCCCACTGTGGGCGCTGACATTGTTGTTGATCGTCCCGCTGTGGGCGTCGAGGGATTCTGACCTTGGCCAAGCCTATGGCTTCTACGCTGACTGGCCGGGCCGACTGGCGCTTTGTGCCCTCGTAGGCCTTGCCGCCCTCGCCATTCATCTCAGCCTCCACCAGCAGATTGGCGCCCGCATTGAGCGGTTCGCATCTCAGCATTTCAGAAAGCTCCTCGCTTCATACGTCGTTGCCTACACCGCTATCTTCGCCACCCTGGCCATCGTTTCATACCTGCGGTTTCACTCTGATGTCGATTATGCGAACTTCCTTCAATCTCTGAACAGCGCAGCGCACGGGCGGTTCTTCACCAATTGCCTCGCTAACGCGCCTCGTGAGATTAGCATATTCGCCGACCACAATGCGCCCATAATGTTTCTCCTCTTTCCGATCTACATCCTACTGCCATATCCCTCAGTTTTGCTTATTATCTCCACCCTAATCCTCGTCTCCACCGCCGCCATCCTCTCTCGCTACCTGAGGCGAATTGTTCGCCTCGACCACACAACCACACTTTGCCTCTGCATGGCCGCCACGCTTGCGCCGTACTACGCATCGCAGAACTTCGAGGGACTCTCGATGGAGATGCTCGGACCGCCGCTTTTTATCCTTGCGCTGCACCTCTTCGAGAAGGAACGGTTCTGGCCGTTCATGGTCGTATTGCTCTTTCTAAACTCGGTTAAGGAGCAGGTTGCAATAGTTATGATGGTATTCGTCTTAGTTGCTCTTGTAAGAAAAAAGGACGCAAGGTGGGCGGTCGGTCCGTTTCTGCTCAACGCCATGATGATATTCATCTCGTTTGGACTGGTCATCCCGCACTTCCGACCGACCGGAGCCTACAAGCTCCTCAATCCCGATGCCGGGACCTCTCTTGCTGGCCAGGCGATGGCCTACGTGGGGCATCCGGCCAGCGCGGTTCAGCAGGTGCTTGCTCCATTCCGCCTGACCTATGTCTATATTGTTGCTGCGACGAACTTATTCTTTCTCCCGTTTCTATCCCTCGAATCGCTCTTTATCCTGCCATCGCTTGCCAAGAATCTTCTATTCGTCAGATGGGCCGCGAACATCATGTCGAAGCATGCGCTTCTGATGTCTGGTGCAATGGCCGTCGCGGTCGGCAAGGCAGTCGGCAAGTTCGACGCGGCTGCGCGCCGAAAACAAGGCGCTGTTTCCTCGGCAGCGTTGGCCCGGAATCCCACCACGCGGGTGCTCGCCATCCTGCTTCTAGCGTCTTCAATCGCCCACATTCCTGTCTGGTCGAGGAATATCAATCTCGGCAAGGATGCAAACCACGAGGCAAAGATGAAACTGCTGAAACTTCTCCCGCGTGAGGCTGCTATCGCCCTGCCCCAAGACATGCTCACGCGATTTAGCACGCGTAACAAGCTCTACAACTCCGCCACGCCCGATGGTCTCACGGGGTTTGAGATGCCCGTTGATTACGTGGTTATCGAGACGTCATTTCACCCGGAGCATTATGACTATGCGAGTTTTTTGCGCTCGCTTGAGGCCAATCAGGGCGAATATAAGGGGTTTAGGCTGATATGGCAGTCCGATGGCCTCTACTTGTTTGAGAGGCAGAGAGGGTGACGGGGAGGTCCCTGCCGCCGTAGCTTCTGCCGTTGATGATGCGGTGATACCATGCCGCGCTCGCAGTTAGATGCTCAGAGTTACACCGGTGTCTGGCTCGGGTGCTCGCTGGGCGGGGTCAGCCTGGGCTATGATCTTCCTTGACGAGACCTTTCTCAACGATGGCTTTTGCGAGCTGCTCGGCTATGATCTTGTGCCCCAAGGGGGTTGGGTGGCATGGATCGATAAAGAGAGCCCGATTCGTGTGTATCGCGAGCATCTTCTTTGAGAACATCGTTTGATAGACACCAGCAAAGAGTCGCCCGACTGCCGCAGCGTGAGGCCGCTCGAACGCGACGTCCGGTTGCGCATCTGTGGTGGGATTGTTGGCAAGCGTCTTGGCGGCATGCTCAAAGGCTGGCTCCAAGTCGATGTAGTAGGCTTTAGAGTTCTGTGCGGCCCGTTGCATGGCCCTGGAATAATCATCTGGCAGGGAAAAAGAGAAGAGCAGAAGCGGGATGCCTCTCCTCCTGCACGTCTGTGCAATCGAGAGCAGGTTGTCGTAATAGGACTGGAGATCGACACGCGGTTTCATTCCCTGGCTGGATCGCGCGTCGTTCACTGACGTCGGTCTTCTCTTGATGAGCCAGATGACGCCGGAGTCCAAAAGTGTGAATAGCCTGGAGTGGCCGAGCGTCTTCCTAGCTTTTCTGATAAAACGCCGCCACGGGACGTAGAGGTTCTTGTCATCATCACAGAGATTGGGGATGGTGAAGGCGTCGTTGACACCGACGCATAGCGTAACCAGGTCTGGGTCTAGCGGGAG
>QMNL01000244.1 GCA_003647755.1 Candidatus Coatesiibacteriota bacterium | reverse complement strand
CCGGTTCTCCTCAGGAGGCCGGCAAGCGGCGTTGCCGGAGTTTTGGACACACTCCCGGTAACCTCGAGCCTGATTGGCTGCGTCTTGAGTGTCTTGTACTTGGCTGATTGCGGGTCGAAGAAGGAGAACTCGGCCGGCGGGATTGTGTGCGGGCCCGGCTTTCTCGCGACCATGACGAACTCGAACGTCTTTGACCCATAAATTGGGGACTTCTTGTTATCGATGGTTTCCTTCACGTTCGGCTCATAGATGTCGAAGTCATCGAGATTGGGCTTCGGGAGCTGCTGAATGGTCTTCACGTTGCCCGTGCCCCAGATTCTGATCGTGAGCGTCACGGGCTTGCCGAGCTGGACGTTTCTCTTGTCAACGGCGGCGCTCATCGAGAACTGGCCTACTGCCCCGTGAAATGTCGCGGGAGCGCCTTTTGGAAGAGGTTTCACGGTAATCTCAATCGGTTTTGTCCTCAGATGTCTAGGCCGTTGCTGGCCGAAGTTGCGGAACGAGAACATCGGCGTGAAAAACGTATCAATAGAACACGTAAGCGACGCCGGCCCGATGGTCTGCACGCCTGTATTCGTGGGAAACAGGGCTGTCGTTATCTCCTCTACTCTGAAGCGCCTGCCCCGGATGATAGTCGTGTACGTCTTCTTGCCCTTTATATCCTCCTTCCAAAAGTTCGTGCATGCCGGCGGAGTGTAGTCAGCCGAGGCAAGGTTCGCTCTCGAGAAGAGCCTGAACTTCAACGTGATCTGCTCCCCAAGGAAGACCGTGGTCTTGTCAACCGAAGTCTCGATGAAGATGTCCCGGTCACCTGCGGCCGCTTGCTCATTCGGCTCGAACGGCGCAACGTGGCGCCCCAGCCACGGCTGCGCACGCGGTCTGTGCTGCCTCGGTTTCGCCTGCCGTCCCAGGACCTCGACCTGTATCGGCTTGGTCTTAAGGGTTCTGGAGCCAGCTCTTGCGATTATCGGGGGTATCTTCAGGACGCCAACCCGCTCCGGCTGGAGAACGTAGCGATAAGTAACGCTCGATTCAATCTGCATGTTGATGATCGTTACGCTCCGCGACTGCGACTGCGAGACGATCGAGAAATCATCTGATAAGTCAGGAAGCTCCGGCTCGCCGTCGATGCCCTGCGCAGAAACAACCAGCGTGACCTGATCGTCTATGAACACAGAGTTCTTGTCCACCGAGGCATCAATGGACGCCCTGCCAGCGAACGCCAAGTCGCACAGGGCCAGGAGAATCGCCGTTGTGAACGCAAACGCCCTGGCCCGGAATACTAAACTGGGACCCAACATCCTACCAGTTTTTCTCCACGGAAGAAGAACTCGACTTGGGCTGATGCAAATTCCTCTGCACCTGCAGCTCCTGCTGTTTTAACGCCGCCAATATCTGCTGTATCTGGTCCTTGCTCAACTGCTGAGCCCTCTTCGGATTCTTCTGACCTTGCTTATTCTTCTCCTGCTTCGCTTGTTTTGCCTTCTGCTGTTCTGCCCTTTCCTGCTTTGCCTGCTCCTCTTTGGACTTATTTTCCTGCTGCTTATCCCCTTTCTTCTTCTCCTGCTGCTTCTGCTTATCGCCCTTCTGCTGGCCCTGCTTCTTCTCCTGCTTCTGCTTGCCCTTGCCCTGCTGTTTCCTGTCCTGTTTCTGCTTCTTTTGCTGCTGAGCACGAAGCGCAAGCTCAAGGTTATACCGCGCATCGGCATCGTTGGGGTTGAGCAGGAGCGCTTTCGTGTAAGCCTCGATCGCGCCCTTGATGTCGCCCGCCTTAAACGCCGCATTGCCCATGTTATATGTGGCGGACTGCTCAAGAGACCTCGGCGCATCCTGGGAAGCGATCTTGTAGCCTGCCCTCGCGTCCCCGAACTTCCCCTTCCTGTAAAGCACATTGCCCATGTTGTACTGCAACTTCAGCGAGTTGGGCATCTCTGCCTGCGCCGCGGTGATCTTTGCCAGCGCCTCGTCCAGCTTGTTCTGCTTGTAGAGTTCTATGGCTTTCTCGGCATCCTGCGATGCGCTGTCCTTCCAGGAGAGCGCGGCCGAGCTCATCCAGACGCCGCCCACAATCAGGACCACCAAGCATTTCGTCAGCAAGCAGCGCATGACCACCTCATCCAAACTGTCTCTCTTAACTTCACACTCTAACGCTCAATCACCCTCGCCCGGCCTCGGGCTTAGCCCTCGTCGGCAACAGGGCCGCCGTAATAATGAGCAGTATAGCCAACAGCAAGGGATACTGAAATCGCTCGTTGTAAATCGTGTATGTTCTCGACTGAAGCTCCTTCCTCGTCATCTTCCGGATGGCAGACCAGATCGGAGCCATGCTGGCTGTCCGGCCGGTTAGAAGGGCGATCTTGCCGCCGGTTACATCAGCTATTCTCGAAAGTCCAGTCAGGTTGAGCTTCGTGATGACCACGCTGCCGTCCTGAGCCTTCTGATACTCTTTGAGTTTGCCCGACTCGTCTCGTATGGGTATCGGCGCGCCTTCGGCTGTCCCCACGCCGACAACGTGTATCACTACGCCCTGCTTCACCGCATCCCTTGCCGCCGCCTCGAGGTCGCCAGAGTGGTTCTCACCGTCAGAGAAGACCACAAGCGCCTTGTACTTGCGTTCCCCGGCCTTGAAGAGCTTGCACGCCTTGTCGATCGCGGGTGCCAGCGCCGTCCCGCCAAGCTCCACCGAGCCCACCTGCACGCTCGATAGGAACATCGAAAACGCCCCGTAGTCCATCGTCAGCGGACATTGAACGTGTGAGCGACCTGCGAAGACAACCAGCGCCACACGGTGGCCGTGCAGCTGGTCAAGCAGCCTCGAGACCTCAAGCTTCGCCCGCTCGAACCGGTTGGGAGCAACGTCCTCCGCAAGCATACTCCTCGATGTGTCCAACAGGACCACAACGTCAACGCCCCGCGCGGTGAGCTGAATCGTCCGCTTGCCGAACCGCGGTCCCGCAAGCGCTACCAACACCAGCGCCACCGCTGCAATGGAAAGCCACGCACGCCACCGACGACGCCTACGATCAACTGAGCCCAAGAGACGGCCCAAAACCCTCATGTCGGCGAACTGCGACAGCTTCCACACCGACCGCTTCTCTGACCAACGGTATAGCAATACAAGAAGCGCAACCACCAGCGGAATCAGGTAGAGATAGATAACGTCCCCAAAACCGCTATGAAGCGCCTCACTAATTGTTTCCAAGAAAGTGCTCATTACACATGCCCGATATTACCGTTTTCGCACCACCGCATCACCTTTGCGGTTACCTATTTAACAAGTGATGGGCAAGAACTGTTCTCATTCGCAAGTGCATCACCCGGGGTAATCCGGCAGGCTACCTGCCCGCGCTGCGCACTACAAGCTCCGGCGGTGAACGGCCCGGGCCGTCCGGGCACGATGCGAACGACAACTACAACGCCAGCAATGACCGTGCAACCCAGGGGCAGCATCTTCGATACTCTCCGGTGCGAGGACATTGCCACGTGCAGTGTCAACTCTGGGTCGCTCCGGGATGCCTGCCGAGTTTTTTCGGACATAGCTTGACAAATATGACGCCTGGTTATATAGTATGACGCAGCGTTCACTTCTGTTTGGTGAACCAGATCTGTTACGCATCGGGAGGCCGAGCAATGGAAGATATGACAAGACGCGACAGAGAGAAACTGAGGCAACGTCAAGACATGCTTGACGCCGCGCTCGAGCTTTTCTCCGAGAAGGGATACCACAATGTCTCCATGCACAAGATCGCCGAGAAGGCCGAGTTTGCCATCGGAACGCTCTACAAGTTCTTCAGGAACAAGGAGGACCTCTACAAGGCGCTCATTCTTCAGCAGGCCGGCAGATTCCACGATGCTCTCACAAACGCCATAGAGGAGGGGGATGACGAGATTGAGAAACTGAGGAATTACGTGAAGGCCAAGGGTGCGATCTTTATGGACAATGTGTCCGTCGTGCGACTCTATTTTGCTGAAACACGGGGAGCGAGTTTCAATATCAAGGCGGGATTTGATAACGAGATTAGAAAACGATATATGCAGTTTCTACATAGGCTCAGTTTGGTCTTTGAAAGCGGGATCAAAAAGAAACGATTTCGTGAGATCGCCAAGCCTTACCACTTGGCCGTTGCGCTTGACGCTCTTTCGAACGCGTTTCTTTTTCTCTGGCTTGATTCACCTGAACAACACCCTTATCCGGAGAATCCAGACACCATATTGAACATCCTTTT
>QMNL01000243.1 GCA_003647755.1 Candidatus Coatesiibacteriota bacterium | reverse complement strand
ATGCCTTCGTGGCGAAGTTCCGTGGAGATGGGCTTATTATAGCGACTCCGACGGGCTCAACGGCCTATTCACTTGCGGCTGGTGGCCCAATACTCCACCCTTCGATGAACGTTATAGTGCTTTCGCCTATCTGTCCGCATACCTTGACAAATCGCCCGATCGTGGTGCCCGACAACGTCGTCATCAAGGCACAACTGTTTTCTGGAGGCCAGGAGGTCATCTTAACTATTGACGGGCAGGATGCGGTTCCGCTCTTCGATTGAGACGAGGTCTTGATCTACAAGGCCATGGAGAAGCTCAGGCTCATCCGCAGCCTCAAGACCGATTACTACTCGATACTGCGACAGAAGCTGTCTTGGGGGAAGAGCATTGCGGGAGAGTAAAGGCCAATCGGCAGACGGCGATGCTATTCACCTTATCTACCCGACCGACGGGGAGAGAATAGCGAGCCGAAACGTGGAGCTGATTGGCTGGGTGCAGGCGACTTCTTACAGAGGTAGGGATGCCCGGATGGCGCTGAAGGTGAACGGTCGCCTTTACTCATCTTTCAATGTTCTGCCCCAGACCCGCTCCCCGTTCAAGCAGCAGATCCCGTTGGAGAATGGTCAAAACGAGATTCTGCTACAGCTCATGGTGGGGATGCGCCTGGTTGAGGAGAAGAAGGTTATCGTTGATGTTGTGGTGGAGGAGCAGCCGCTTTCGCTGGAGTCCCTGTATAAGAACAGCTGGGCACTTCTGATCGGGATAGACAATAGCCCTGCCGCCCAACCGCTCAAATACGCTGTCAACGACGCCAAGTCGCTTCAGAAATTTCTCAGGACAAGGACCTTCTTCGACAAGGACAAGATACTCACGCTGTTTAATGAGCAAGCTACAAGGAAGCGAATCCTGGAGCTGATGAACGACTTTTTGGGAACTAATCCAGAGATGACCTCAGACGATCGGGTCCTCATCTTCTTTGCTGGCCACGGCCAGCGGCGAAGGGTTCGGAGGGGACACAGAAGGAGCGACTGGCGTGGCTACCTTGTGCCTTTTGACGGGGACCTTGAGAAGATACATAGCTCCTGCATCTCGATGGAGGAGATAAGGGAGGCGGCGAGTGTAATCTGCGCAAAACACATCCTGTTTGTGCTGGACTGTTGCTTTAGCGGGTTGGCTGGTCTGCGGCCCAGAGCTGCGATACCTCGCAAACCGAGGTCTCAGGCGTTCGGGGACACTTGCGTGAGAATCTTGACAGCCGGCAAGTCCGACGAGGAGGTCTTCGAGGGCAAGGAGGGCTGGGAAGGCAATAGCCTGTTCAGCAGGTATCTGTTGAAGGGACTTGAGGGTTTCGCCGACCACGATAACGATGGTGTCATAACCTCTGACGATCTCTATTTCTTCGTTCGAGACCGAGTTCTGGAGGAATCGGGCAACCGCCAGACGCCTCAAGCGCGGCACCTTGTCGAGTACGGCGAGGGCCAGTTTGTCTTCTTCGTGCGTCGTGATGAGCAGGCGAGCAAGGCCGAGCAAGCCGGCAAAGCTGAGCCAGTTGAGGAGCAGGTGGACACGACAAAGTCCCGTGAGCCGGTCGCTGTCTCCGTGGCCGAGCCGGTTAGTGGCACAGTGGGGATGGTTTTGATTCCTGCTGGCAGCTTTCAAATGGGCTCGTTAGATGCCGTCGACGAGTCTCCTGTCCACGCCGTTGAGCTGACCGCTTATGAGATTGACGTTGCGCCAGTTTCCAACAGGATGTTCTTCGAGTTTTTGAAGGCAACGGGTTACGATGGCCGGGCGGAGGCTGACGACAACTACCTCGCCGACTGGGTCTCTGGGACGTTCCCTGCTGGGCAGGACAACTATCCTGTAACATGTGTTTCGTGGTTCAACGCAGCGGCATATTGCCTCTGGCGAGGGTGTCAGCTTCCAACCGAGGCGCAATGGGAAAGGGCATGCAGGGGCGGCCTTGAGTGCAAGAAATACCCTTGGGGAGATTCGCTTCCAGCGGAGATTACAAGGAAGTCCAGGGCTCGCAGACGTAAGATGCCTATAGGCCAAGTGCCGCCGAATCGATTCGGGCTTCTGGACATCTCGGGCAACGTCTCGCAGTGGTGTCAGGATTTCTATGACAAGAACTACTACTCAAACAGCCCAACTATCGACCCACCAGGGTCTGAGAGCGGCGAATTGCGCGTCGTTCGCGGTGGCTCGTTCATCGCTGGGCCAGCCCTGCTTCGCTGCGCTGTTCGGCTGGCAGCGGACCCCAAGGCGACAAGCCCGACGATCGGTTTCAGGTGTGTCAGGTTGAAGGGCGACCGTTTTTAATAGAGGGATGATGGATGCAGGAAAGTTTTCTCGACGCCGTTCAGAATAGGGTACTGGTCTGCGATGGGGCGATGGGCACGATGCTCTATTCAAAGGGCGTTTACATCAATCAATGCTTCGACGAGCTCAATCTCTCCGCGCCCCATCTGGTCTCCGAGGTTCACGCGGCGTATCTGAAGGCCGGTGCGGTCATCCTTGAGACGAATACTTACGGCGCCAACAGGCACAGGCTGGCACCATACGGCCTCGAGGCCAAGACCCGGGACATCAACAGAAGAGGTGTTGAGATCGCAAAGCAGGTTGCCCGTGGTCGCGCCTACGTGGCCGGCTCCATAGGGCGACTCAAGAGCACTGTCCTGTTGAAGGATATGCTCACGTCCGATGACATTAAGTCCATCTACGCCGAGCAGGCCGCCTCGCTGGCCAACGCCGGCGCAGACCTGATACTGATCGAGACGGTCTCCAGCTTCAAGATGATGTCGCTGGCGATACAGGCTGTTCGGGAGGTGTGCGACCTTCCGCTCGTCGCGCAGATGACCGTAACTGAGGATGGCTCGACGATCTACGGCGATGAGCCTGAGGAGATAGCAGTGTTTCTAAGGGACCAGAAGGTTGACGTGGGTGGCCTCAACTGCTCTGTGGGCCCACAGCAGATGCTCGCCGCGATCGAGCGAATGGCCAAGACCGAAGACCTCCTTATCTCGGCGCAGCCCAACGCGGGCTTGCCCAAACTTGTCGAAGGCCGATACATATATCTCTGCTCACCCGAGTACATGGCCGAATATGCAAGGCGATTCATCGCCAAAGGCGCCTCGATTGTCGGTGGGTGCTGTGGGACGACCCCAGCCCATATAAAGGCGATTGCCGACGCGGTTAAGTCCGAGAGGGGTATTGCTCCGGAGGTTTTTGACGTTCAGTTTGAGGTCGAGCCAGAGGAGAGAGAAAGAGTCGAGGTTTCGCGAGAGCCGACGAGGCTGGAGCTCGCCATGAAAGACCATTTCACCGTGAGCGTCGAGATCAGCCCGCCGCGGGGAATCGGAATCGATCGCATCATAGATAGGGCCACCTCCATCAAGGATGCCGGAGTTGACGCGATAAACATCGCCGACGGCCCTCGTGCATCGGCCAGAATGAGCCCCATCTTGCTCGGACACATCATCGAGGAGAGGGTGGGCATCGACACGATCGTTCACTTCTGCTGCCGAGACAGGAACATCGTGGCCCTCCAGGCCGACCTGATGGCCGCCCACGTCGCTGGCCTGAGAAACGTTCTGCTCGTAACCGGGGACCCGCCCAAGGTGGGTGACTACCCGCAGTCAACGGCTGTCTTTGACATCGATTCGATTGGGCTGTCCGCAATGGCCCAGAACCTAAACTGCGGCGTCGATCTCGCCGGCAAACCCATCAATCAATCGACCGAGTTCTTCATCGGAGTCGGCGTCAACCCGGGCGCCATGGACCTCGAGAAGGAGCTCGCCCGGTTCGCTGCGAAGGGAAGGGCCGGCGCACACTTCGCGATGACGCAGCCTGTTTATGAGCCTCGAATACTGGAGCGTTTTCTCGAGCAGTCAAGTGATGTTGACCTGCCCATTTTCGTCGGGATACTGCCACTCATCTCGTATCGCAACGCGGAGTTCATGCACAACGAGGTGCCCGGAATGTCAATACCCAAAGGGGTCAGGGAACGCATGAGACGAGCCAGGACCGGCGACGAGGCAAAACGCGAGGGCGTCGCCATCGCGGCCGATGCGCTTCAGTCAGTTATCGGCATGGACCGTGTTGTTGGGGCATATCTTGTTCCCCCCGTTGGCCGCATCGACCTTGCCCTTCAAGTTATAGAGCGTGTCCAGCTGCCCTCGTCTCCATGATTCCCTCAGGGCGCAAGGACAAGCCCTGATGCTGGCCGGCCCAGATAATCAGATTGACGCAGCTGGTTGTAGCTCTTT
>QMNL01000242.1 GCA_003647755.1 Candidatus Coatesiibacteriota bacterium | reverse complement strand
ATCAGACAATAAACAGCACCTCTTCCCAGTTCCGTCCCAAATAAAATTAACTCAATCGAAGAGCTTGTTCGATCGGTCGTCGCCGTAATAAAGCACATTCTTGTTCTGCATCGTGAAGCTCCTATGTCCTCGACTCTCTGCCAGGCGCAAGCCCCGTCCTGCCCGCATCGGCGGCCTCTTTTAGCGGGCGAAGCAGCGCCCTGACAGGCGCGCCGTCAGGCACATCAAGCTTTAGCGGCAAGCACAGCAGCTCATAGCCGCCAGGAGCAACCTGCGAGAGGTCGAGGCCCTCCAGAATCAAAACCTGATTCGCCAAGAGAATCTTGTGCGTCTCGACACCTAATGGCCCCATCTGCCCAATTGAAAGATAATCAATGCCAACAAGCGAGGCGCCGAGCTCGACAAGGAATGTCGCGCCGTCCGGCGTCAGATAGACGTAGTTGAAGTCGAAATCGGTGGCAGATAGCAACGCCGAGTTCTTGGTCTTAAGCAACACTCGCCTCACGGGCGGTATCTCTTGCTTGCGAAGAAAGGCAGCGTCGATGGATTGCTCACACTGGGTGCAGTCAACAACAGTGCATTCGCCGATGAGAGGCTCGAGGCCGACCTCCGCAAGCGTGAGGCCTCCCCTGATCACGTGCGCCGGGGCATCGAGATGTGTGCCGGCGTGGCTGCCCATGCAGAGCCTATGAACAACTGCGTCATCATCGTTGCCAGCGCCTTTGGCCATTTCAATCTCGACAACCGGATCGCCCGGAAAGGCTATCGTGCGGGGCGAAAGAGGCAAGGAGACGTCCAGCAGCGGGGTTTGGGAGTTACTTCTCGGCGGCATTCTTGGGCGGCCTTTTTCTTTTCTTACGAGCGTGTGGCGATGCGATTTTGAGTCTATAGTCATCTGCCTTAATTTCGACTAGGTCGCACATCTCGTAGAGCCTCGATCGAAGCCGAATGCCTATCCTATCCTCAAGCGTCTGCACTGTTCTGGTGAGGCCACCCTTCTTGTCCCGTGCATCGAGGTAGTTGGTAGTAATGATCATCATCTTTTTGTTGTTGTAACGATAGTTGATGATGAAACCAAGCCTGTCTCGCACCCACTCGCTGACGTGCTCCGCCCCGAGATCGTCCAGAACCACCACCTCCGTCTCAAGAACTGGTTGTAGTATGTCGCTTTCGGAAAGCCCACCCTTGGGGTCGGAGTAGGTCTCCTTGATCTCATCAAGCAGGCTGCGGAAATCCACGAACAAACACGGAACGCTCTTGGAGATGATGTCCTTTATTATTCCCACGGCGAGGTGCGTTTTGCCAACGCCGCAGCCCCCCATGAAGAGCAGCCCATCGCGCCTCGCAGGATAAGCCTTGACCAGGTCCATTGCGATGTCCCTCGCCCGCAGCAGGCTAGTGTTGTTGCCCACCTCGAACCCCAGCAGACTACAGTGCGAATAGCGCTCGGGGATATTGGCCTGAGCAAGCAGGATGTCCTGGCGAAGGCTCTCGTAGCAATCGCACCTGAAAGCCTCGTCGCCCTCTATCACCCAGCCTGTATCGTTGCAGCGCGGGCAGCGTGGACCATCGTCCTGAAGACCTTCGTCCATAGCCAGCCTCCCACCTACTCGCTCTTAATCACCTTCGGGACACGGAAGTAGTCGCCCTGGCGGTCCGGCGCCATCGCCAACGCCGCATCCTGCGGAAGGCCCGGCCGACACTCATCCTCCCGCATCACGTTCGTCAAGTCCTGCGTGTGCGCAGTAGGAGGCACGCCCGACAAGTCCAAGTCGCCAATCTGCTCAACGTAACCGATTATGCGAAGAAGCTGCCGACTGAAAGTCTCCTTCTCCGCCTCGTCAAGCTCGATGCCAGAAAGCCTCGCCAGATATTCGACCTGCTCCTTTCCGATCTGCATCCCTTCAGTTCACCGTGAGATATGGATACACAACGCTTGAGTTACCGGACTTGTCAAACGCCACTGCCTCCAGCGTCATGTTGCCGCCCGGAAGCCCGCCCGGCATAACTACCTGGAACGTGTAGATGCCATCCCCGGCGAAATCGTCTCCGCCAACGCCGCTGTCATTGAAGTAAAGGCCTGTCGGAACGCCACCCTCGAGAAATAGCTCCACCCGGTCGATGTCCGATGGGCCATCGGGGTCAGAAACCAACACAATCATCTTCACGGTATCGCCCGGCGCCACGGATTCGCCGCCCCAGAACCCACCGCCTATGATGGTCGGCGCACCGTCAGAGGTGGCGGCCGGCTGCCAGAGATCAACGTTCATCTGCGAGACCTCGCTCGGCAATGCCAACGGCCCAGAAAGCACGTTCAGATAGGGCCACGCCGGACTCTGATTGCCCTCCGCATCCGTTGCCACGAGCTCCAGACGATAGAGCGCGGGGCCTACCTGGCCGGGCCCCATGGGAACACTGCAGGTAAAGATCCCGTCGCCGGGCAGGTTATCCGGCTCAATGCCGTCATCCTTCAAGAAGATGCCCAGCGGGACACCACCGTAATACGCCTCAACACTCTGCACATCCGACGGACCATCAGTGTCAACGACGAACGCCTGCATCCCAAGCTCAAACCCCGTAACAGAGTTAACGCTGGCGTCAAGGTAACCTGCCGCATAGATGTGGGGTGGGAACGATGGGCCCGCAGAGGGCGTGAACTTAAGCACATAAGAATCCCGCTGAGGCACTGCCACGTAGTTGTCGTAGCTCTGAACCTGCTGCCATGTGCCGCCGACTTTCTTGCTCACATTGACTTGTAACGTAACAAACTGCTTCACATCAACCACGTCCTCGTTGGAGAAAACGATATAGTATGTCTGCGATGGCACCTCCACGCTAACGCTGTCGCCGGGGGAATCCGAACGCCATTCGTATGCCTGAAATGAATGTCCGTCCTGATACTTATCGAACTCATCAGGGCTGACAATGAAAAAGTCCACGTTACCGGCATTCTCATTGTTCCCAAAAGTGGACCCACCAACGCTGTACAGCATCTCGAACTCCACGTTGTAGGAGATGTCCAACTTGTATTGATGATCGCCGTCCGCGAACTGAGCGTTCTCGATCGGTGGCAGCTGAGGCATCTGACCATCAAGCGTCCACGTGTGGGAATACTCCTCACCCGCAACCGTGTTCGTCAAGACCTGCGATTCGCCAGCCTGGCCTATTCGGCTCCTGACGCTCATCCAAAAGTCCCTGTTGTCGCCCAGGTCCATCACGACCTCTCCGGTCGAATCAGTATATGCTGTTATCGCCGTATATAACGGGTTCTGGGGCTTGTTATAGAGCGGCACCCGAACAACAATCTGAGCTCCATCGACCGGATTGTGGTTCACGTCCTCAACCCTCGCGTGGAACTTGCACACCTTGCTGAACCGCGCAGTTGCGTTCAGAGGATACGTGTCGCCCCTATCCTTCATGATAGCGGAAAGGTCCTTACTTCCTCCGAAGTCCTTGTCATACAAAATGCCCTGCTTAGCAACAGAGGTGTGATTGCCGTTCCAATCGACCTGGTAGCCGTGCCAATCACCCTCCCAGAACTCGTTGGACACGTGGTCCCAAGTGAAATTGTTGACTCCAGCGCACGGCAAGAGGCACGTCCGGGCAGCCGTGTTCATAAGGTCCTGAATCTCGCCGCAGTTACCGTTGTGCTCAAAGCATATCTGGTTGGCCTGTATCGGCCGATTGCCCCTCGCCCTGAACGGCAAGAGCCGGGAGACCCAGTTCCCTATGACATCAACCGCCATGCTATTCGGCTCAAACGGCCTGAAAGTCGGAAGCGAGGCGTCAACCACGCTGTCGTCCCAAACGTAACTCGCATTGGCAATCACATCCCTAAGCACCGGGTAGTGCCCTATCGTAACATCATTCGTCTCCTCGGGCACGTAGCCAAGCCCAAACGGCAAGTCGAGATCGCCCCACGCGGCCGAGACATCACAGGCTCCGTTAAACTCAAAGGTTACGTAGTGATTACTCAGCCAGCTCCGCATCTGTGTAACGACGTTCTCGTTCGCCAGCGCCTCGTAAAACGCTCGGGATTGATGCGAGGCGATGATCACCTTGCTGCAATGGTCCCAGAACCTAATTATGAAATCGTCGGAGGTGAACTTCTCGTAAGGAATGTGATTCTTGTTCAGGACGTCCTCGATCGGCCCGACAATGTTCGGGTCCCCCGTGTCGTCAACTATCCCGACCCAGTCGCTCGGAACCAACAGCTCGCCCAAGATGCCGTCCGAACGCATCACGATGTTCTCCAAAAGCT
>QMNL01000241.1 GCA_003647755.1 Candidatus Coatesiibacteriota bacterium | reverse complement strand
GTCGAGCTTTCTGGCTTTTGGTGCTAATCATAGGCGTTCAAGTCGGCGCAAGCGTCTTCTGGATTGCATACGACAGGCGCCCGCCCTGTGGCCAGGACTGCATAAGGCATACGCTTGATGCGGTCCGCAGCCTGCGAGGCACCGACCCATACATAGCAGCGCTGATACGTCTCAACGACCCTGCGCTCGATGTCTATCCTCCTGCGCACAGACTTATGCTGGGGCTGTTGTTTTCAATCCTCGGCCCCAGGACATGGGTCGCACTTGGCCTGTCAACGGTGATGTTTGCCGCCCTTCTCATCGTTGTCTATCTCATAGCAAGGACAATCGCACCAAAGGACCGCACGACTGCGCTTCTAGCGACCTTCCTTCTCGGATCGTTTCCCGTCGTCTTCGCCTCGTCTCACTTTGATAACCTCAGCATGACACTCTCGTTCGCTGTAGCCCTAAGCATCTTGTTGCTGCTTCGATCGGGGAACTTCACCAAGACTCACTGGTCGGCCGCGCTGGGTGTGTCAATCGGGCTGGGGCTTCTGGTGAAGTGGTCCTTCGTGGTGTTCGTGGTGGGACCGCTGCTCTTAACCTTGTGGCACGCTCTCATCGGCAAGCACGCATCAAAACGGCTCACAAACCTCGCCCTGGCCGCCGCAATCGCCGCCATAACCGCGCTGCCGTGGTATCTGACCCATCTCAACGAGGTCCTCTCGTACTACGAGCTCAACGAGCAAGTATATCGCGGCATGTTCCCACCAAACCCCCTGTCGTGGTTCAACGCAGGCTTCTACATCATCCGCCTCAAGGACGCCATGACGCCCGTGCTCACGGCTGTGTTTCTCTTCGGTTTTGGCCTTGCGGTCGCAAGAGGGAGGCTAAGGCAGATAGCTGTCCCCCTGGTGTGGCTCATCTTTGCATATTCCATTCTCCTGTTCATCTACCCCAAGTCGCTCAGGTACATCCTTCCCGCCTGCCCCGCGCTGGCTCTGATTGCCGCGATCGGCCTGACAGCCCTGCGCCGTTCAAAGGTAATTGTCCTCTCACTCGTCCTCGCAGCCGGACTCGCCCTTATCGCCCAGGGCGTCCTCCCATACGACCTCTTCGCGACCACCCTCCGAGACACCTACTTCGAGAATCAGGCCACATCCATGGTCCCCACCCGGACGGACTGGCAAATACCACGCATCGTCCGAACCATCGCGGCCGACTGGGGTCTGCCAAAGAGACTCTGTTCCGCCGCCGTGGCGCCCAAGATTCCCGCACTGCATTCTATCTACTGCAACTTCGAGGCGCTCTTCAACCAGGGGCGGCGGATGAGGTTCACCTCACTGGGCGTTGACAACTTCTTCTGGGTTCTCCTCGATTCGGAATACTTGGTCACGAGAACGGGACCCTTCGTGCCAGTCTCATGGAAGGCTGAGGTCGCGCCAGAACTGATACCCGACACGCAGACTGTCAAGCTGGAGCATTTCTTGGCCAGGCCTCCCGCCTGGTTTGCGGGTCATTACAGGCCGGTCTGCAGCTTCAAGGACACCAACGGGCAGACTATTGTGATCGTTAGGCGGGTCAGGAAGTTCTCGACAGAGGAGGAGTTCCAGCTGTTGGATGTCCTGTCGCCGATATTCCGCAAACCGGAGCAGAAAGAGATCGCCCTCAGGATACTCTACCGCCGGCTTGGCTGGTTCAAGCGCTCGCTCGAGGTCTGGGAGAAGCTCGAGGACGCCGGGCTCAACTACTCTTGGCTCAAAACTGACAGGGGCCCGGACCTCGTCGATGTCCTCGAGGCGGAGGATATGATCCATAACTTCAGGGCGCCTATCTTCGCGGGAAGACGGGTCCCCGGCGGCTGGGAGATACTGCAGCCCAGCACGCAGCTCGCTCCCGTTCTTCTCCCAGAGGGCGAGGCGTCGCTAACGCTAGTCGCCAAGGCAAAGCCGAAAGAGGGAGACTGGCCGACCATTCAGGTTGAGCTGGATGAACAGGTCCTGTGGCAGGGCAAGATAACGTCAGAGGACCCCTCGCTCTATCGATTCGGCGCTCGGGCCAAGAGTCGCAGTGGGATGCTCTGCATCAAGATGCTCGCGCCGCCCGGCAGCGATGGGCGCAATGGCGGCTGTGCCATCCTTGACAAGATAATCATCAGAAGGGCTAAAAGACCTCGGTAAGGCGATCTCTGCGTCCCAAAGGGAAATAAAGCCAGGGCCAGTCCTGTCTTGGCACCCTCGCTGGGCTTCTTAACTCCCCTTCACCCTAAACCAGAGCTCGGAGATCGGCGAGATCAGCTCGAACGTCCCGCGTTTTGTAAAGGCTGCGAGCATCTTGTAATCCGTAGCCGGGACTGCCGCGGCCGGAATCACGAGCACGGGTATTGTCTCGCTTTCGCCTGCACTGAGGCTATACGGGACAGGATTGAAGCCTGCCGTCCAATTGGGATAGGCGTAGAACGTGGGCGAGCCATCTACAAAGCCAACAATGTGCAGATCGGCCTCCACCGGCTCGCTCTGATTGTTCGAGAGGTCCGCCGAGATGTTTATGGTCTGACTGGTCTTATAGACCTGTTCAAGGCTGCGCAGGGAAACCAGAGGGGCGTTCTGCAGGCCCGCATCGCCCGCATACTCACCGGCGTATATCCCCATCCCTCCGGCCAGGCACGGCGAATCGGAAGGCCACCCGTCCGCAGTAGTCTGCAGGTGCACATCGTCAACGAAGAACGTGTCCCCGGGCTGAGTGTAATCCTCCGTGTTGCCACACTGAAAGAGCGTCTTGTGGCTGTCCCCCGAGGTGTCCACGGCCACCTTGATCGATGTCCGGGTGTTGGACAGAACCTCGAACGTCCTCGATTGCCCGCTGTAGATCAGATACATCCCCGTTGTGTTGGGCACGAGGTCAAGGCCGACGAGCGAATCCGTCTTCCAGTGAGCATCCGTGCAGACCAACGTGTCGTAGTTTGCCCCGGATATGGAGGATACAAAGCCAACACCGACCAGCAACGGATCGCTTGTTATGTCAGTCGCCCCGGGCGATACACCCTCGTAGTCCGACGTGCGATTCGAGGCGATGCAGTTCTGTGTTAGTGTTGGCGAGCAGTCCTGGCAGAAAAGACCGATCTCGTTCTGAGTAATGATGTTGTATCGAAGTTCCGGCGCCGAATCGAAAACGCTTACCCCTCGCTCGTAGTGGTCAACGATGGCGTTGTTGCCCAGCACGCAGCTCGAACCCCTGCTAATGACCACACCGTCATAGAGGCTGTTGATGACCTTGTTGTTGAGGATGTAGCCGCCGGAAGCTATCGCATAGATGCCATGCTCGAAGTTGGCAATCCTGTTGTTGTGCACCAGCGGCGATGTATTCTCCGCCCAAATCCCCACGTATCGCCCTGTCATCTCGTTGTTATAGATAACGGGAGCACCAGAGCCCTTCGCCATGATGCAGATGTAAACCGCATCGATGCTGTTGTTGAATACCCGCGGGGAGGCATTCTCCGACCTGATACCCACGTATCTGCTCTGGATGTAGTTGTTCTCGATGACAACATCGGCACCATTGCAGTCAATCCCGATTATCCCCTCCTCGATCGACAGCCCCGACACCCTGCAACCCGGCGCTGCCTGAATGGCTATCGCATCAGCCCCAGCGTTGACAACAGACCGAGTTCTGCCGCTGCCCAGAAGCGTTACGCCCTCCTTAAGGACGAGCGCCTCGTTGAAGGTGCCCGTGCCGACGCAGACCACATCGCCGGATGCGGCGGCATCTATTGCCTCCTGAATCGTCCGGTACTCAGACGGGACGTAGAGTGCGCCTGCTTGAACGTAAGCTGCAAAGGACGAGAGAACCGTTAAAACAATTGCAAATAGAGAAAAAACACCAATATGTCTCATCGAAAAGCTCCTTGTGCACCGTGGTTGATGTCAAATTACCTCTCTGCTTGGGAACACATCCCACGGACCAAAAATACCAAAATAGCTCCCAGGATACAAGCCTTCTCCCGCCCCCCAATAATCAGGTTAATGGCAAGGCAGATGGTGGGATCAACACGCCGTGCCGCTGCGCAGAGGCTATGAGCTCCGCAGCCATCAGTCTGTGAGTTACACCCGTTAGGTCACTTTGGAGTGCGGCGGCTTGACGCCGCTTTCATTTGCGGTGGCTTGACACCGCGCTCCAATAGACAGCTTCACATCCTTCCGAAAAGCGATTGCTGCAGCGATGATTGAGATAAGACAGATGTCGCGTCAAGCCGCGACGAGAAAAAGCGGCGTCAAGCCGCCGCACTCC
>QMNL01000240.1 GCA_003647755.1 Candidatus Coatesiibacteriota bacterium | reverse complement strand
GAGGATGAGAGCAATTGCCTCGCACAGGTTTTTAAGACACTCATTCTTCGTGCGCCCTTGACCATTGGCCCCGGGGACCTCAGGACAATAGGCTATGAACCAGCCTTCATCCTGTTCAATTATGGCCGTGAACTCATTGTGCATTCAAGACTCTCCTAACTAAGCAACAAACTGGAGCGATATCCAACCTCAACCTACACCGAGCCCCGTCATGTTGGAATTAGACGACACGGTCAGGTCTCAACTGGAACAACATACCACTAATTTCGCGTATGCAATAGCTCGAATGAAGCTTCGCGGGTGCTCGTGTCAAGCGGCCAAGAGAAGCAGACGAGATCGACCGGCTGGCCTCTTGAGCTGACGGAGGAAATATCAACATTGTCGAAGGGGCTGCACCTGATTGGTTGGTGAAGAGCTCCAGAACGGTGATCCGCCCAGGCGATGGTATAGAAACAAGCCGTGCACCCGCCTTTGACCAGAGGCTCCCGCGATACCAATCGCAGCCAGCTCCAACCAGGCGCTCCTGCGGCACACGAGAGGGTCTGCTTACCGCTGCTCCCTTCCGGGCCTGACGGGGTTCACAGAGTCTCGTTGCGCAGGACCCGACCTTCAACACCGCTTACGACGGTCAGGCCGAAAAACCAGCTGGCCGGGGGCGGGCATTCAACCCTGCTATAGCGGATTGCAGGTTCAGGGCACCGCTAGCTCCCCGTCTAGCACGGCTTGTTTCTCTACTGGATATACACGCAGCTCCCACCAAGATTACTACATGGCGACATCGTGTCAGGATCAAAAAGCATTATGTAAAATGTATTACATCCCTTTGGACAAAAAGACATGTCGAACGAGGCAAGCGGCAATCCCTCTATCGAGAATCCCGCATCCAGACTGAACGGGACAAGCGCGAGCTCCGTCTGCCAATTGGGATAGAAGAGCATATCCCCCTCGGGAGAGACGAGGGCGATCGCTAGGAGCACGTCCCTCGCATCCCCGGAGTTCGTGCACGAAACATCCAGCGCAACGGTCTCATGCTGATACGAGAATCTCGGAACAGACAGCCCTACCTGAACCGGCTGCCTAAGCGCCTCGAGCTTCCCGCCAATTTGAAGCGAGGGGTCTCCAAAGGTTATGGACTCCATCACAGTCTTCATGTCGTACACTGAAGGAGACCAGCAGGTGTTTATGTAGCCCTGTATGCCCTTCAGAAACATCTCACCAACAAAACGATAGCCATTCTTGTGAGCGCTCAGTATGAGCCGGTTTATCTTCGCTGCGTAATAGTAGTTCCAGCTCGATGCAGAGCCGGCGCCGTAAGCAACGCGGGTGGACCCCACGTATGCAATTGCGCCTCCATCGATGCCTTGCACGAATCTCTCGCCGATGCAGTCGCTGGCGGCAGGAAACTCCGGGTGTTCCCGGTTCTCGTTATCGAAGCCGGCTGTCTCGCAAGCAGCCGTGGATACGAACGGCAGCATGTCAGCATTGGTAAGCTTGCTGAGCGCATTGGCAAAGAGATAGTTCCCCATTCCGAAAGCCCATCCCTGATAAAGCCCGTGCCCGATATACGTAACGAAGCCGCAGCCCTTGCTCACGTAGTGAATGACGCTTAGGTCAGACAAAGGCCCATCTCTGTCGAATGGCTTAGTTGTGGTGTATAACTTCACCGTGTCGTAATCCGAGAAGATGTCTGAGGCGAGCTGTTCGCAGGCGCCCTCGCCCTCCGGGTCCGGCCCCGAAATGACCGACCCGCACAAGATCACATTGTTGAACCAGGACGATGCGTCAGAGACGTTCAACTCGTAATTTATTATGTGCGACACCATGAGATTGAGATCAGCCGTTCGCCCGACTGGGAGCCTCGCAAAGAGGACATCCGGCATCAAGTCAACCTCATCGAGGTTGGGGCTTCGTGATGATGATTCACCATAAACGCCGTTTTCATTGGCGTCCCACGTGCAGAACTTGCCCTTCGCATCGTAGAGATCGGCATAATACAGGTCACACGGGACAACATGGCCGTCCGTCACGTCTGAGTAGTCGTCATAATTGTCCCAGACCTCAGCATATCTGACCGGGAACTTGTCAGCATCGCCAACAGCAAGAACGTAGCGCACATCGTGGTCCTGAAAAGACTGGGCGATGAAATGTTTAAGTTTCTCCTGGTCATCGTGGCCATAAGAATTGGCCTCCGCATCTTCGAGGGTAACGAGGACCGTCTTCAGCCCCATGAGGTTCTTGTGCAGGATGAACCCGCCGAGCGCATCGGCGAACTCCTCCGGGCTGATAACAAGCAGGTCCCACTTCTCACCACCCGCCTTGCCTCTCAACCCGGCGCCCCCAAGTGAGTAGAAGACCTTCACCTCGGCCGACGAAAGCGACTGAAGCCTCATCTCGCTCGCTAGATATCGCACAGGATAAAGGCTGATCGTTACGAACTTCTTCAACCTCCAATCACTGGTGTCCCGGCCGCAACTCACCCGCATCTCGGCCCAATCTTTCGGGAACCAGGCGGACTCATCGAACTTGGGATTCGCAACAGGCGCAAACAAAGATGGATCCGACAATGGCACCGGCCCAGTGGCAACCTCAAGCGGCACATCCAGCGCCAACTCGTTGAACAACACGTTACAGACCTCAAGCCGAACGTCCTGCGCCTCAAATGGGAGCGTTATATTCACCGTTTTATACGGGACCTGTGGGCAGAGACGGCCCTCGATACGCTGCTTACACTCCGCAACATCCACCCGTTTAAGGCCGCCAACCTCTGCCATCGCCGGCTGGGAGAACTCGACAGGAATCTTGATGAGCCGCTCCACATCGGATGGATTGCTCGCCGCTGATGTGCTGCCCGAGGCAAGGCAGCTCGCTGCCAATATCCCAACCAAAACAACTAACAAAAACGTGAAAACACCTCTCGCGTAAGCCAACTGAAATCTCCTCTTCTGATATTTAAGTCCGCCGGGTCAATCTGCCGATCACAACCTCGAAACAAGGCGGCTCATTAGTTTTGCCGTGAAATCCACAATCGCTATCAGCCTCGCATATTGCATCCGCGTGGGTCCCAATACTCCAACAGTTCCGAGCACCTGATTGTTGCACTCGTATGACCCTGCGACAAGCGAACAATCGTTAAGCTCCTGAATGTCGCACTCCTTGCCTATGAATATCTTTGGCCCACCGGACAGACATTCGTTCAGTATCCTGATCAGCCGCGACTTCTCCTCCATCGCCATCAAGAGGCCCTTCAGTCGCTCTAAATCCCTGGAATCCTCGGTGTGAATTATGTTCTGCTTGGTCCCCACGTAGAGCTTCTCCGCCTCTTTCCTGCTGGGAAAAGCCTCCTTTGATACCCGCAAAGCAAGGTCGAGCAGCAAGTCGAAATGCCTGCGCTCATCCTCCAGCTGAGCTTGAATCTGCTCCCGCACCTTCAAGAGCGAGTGTCCCTTGAAACGGTCGTTGACCAGCCGTGCCAGCTTGTCCAGCTGCTCCTGCGGTATCTCCTCATCAAGTGTTACGACCTTGTTGGTTACAATGCCGCTTTCCGCAACTACAACGGCCAGAATCCGCCTGCCATGAATGTGAATGAAGTCCACGTGCCGACAGGCAATACCAGAAAGGTCCACAAGCGAGGCGATCCCCGCCTGCCCAGTGAACGTGGATAAAAGCTCCGCGGTTTGTGCCAGCAAATCATCTATGGAAAGCGACCGGTCATCATAATGCGACTCGATCGATCTCTTCTCCTCGGGCGTAAGCGTCTCGCTGGGCATCAGATTGTCAACGAAATATCTATATCCCTTATCGGTCGGGATCCGACCAGACGAGGCGTGCGTCTGGCATATATAGCCCGCCTCCTCCAGATCCGCCATTATGTTCCTTATCGATGCCGGACTGAGCCCCAACCCGGTGATCTTCGACGCGGTCCTCGAGCCGATAGGCTCGTTCGTGCCTATGAAGTGTGCAACCACGCTTCTAAGCACCTCTCGCTGCCGATCGTCAAGGTATTCCTGGTTCACTTCACTTCCCGGTCTTCCTCAAATACAGAATCTTAAAAGCTCTGCACCAATATAATATGTGCAATAATCTGCGGGACGTCAAGATCACCCAGCTATCCCAATAATCAGATTGATGGCAAGGCAGAACACACTTTCCCGCTGCGCAGAGGCTATGAGCTCGGCAGGCATCGGTCTGTAAGTTACACCCGCGGGGTGCCTTTGGAGTGCGGCGGCTTGACGCCGCTTTCATTTGGGGTTTGGAGTTTCCCCAAAACGGGCT
>QMNL01000239.1 GCA_003647755.1 Candidatus Coatesiibacteriota bacterium | reverse complement strand
CGAGGTGGTGAAGGTAGGGCTTCCCTTGAGGGAGGAGAACATCGTGGATTTCATGCGCGCCAAGCGGCCGATTCTGGACACTTACATCGGTAACTATTTCGCCTTGAAGGGCATTGATATAGAGGCGCTGAAGGAGAGGATGCGCAGGACGATGCAGTGCGACGAAGCTGTGCCCGGACTCCAGACGACGTGAACATCACGGGAGGGAGCGAACTGTGAAAGAGAAGATATTTGGCGCTGCCGACGAGAAGGAGATAACACGAGCGATCGTCTCGGAGTTTGCCCGGCAGTTTGAGGAGTATGTGGAGAGCGATTGCATAATAGTCGGCGCTGGGCCGTCGGGCCTGATGGCCGGGCGCATGTTGGCTGAGCAGGGCGTGAAGACCATTATCATTGAGCGAAACAACTATTTGGGCGGGGGTTTTTGGATTGGTGGTTACCTGATGAACAAGCTGACTATTAGGCGACCGGGGCAGGAGGTCTTGGACGAGCTCGGCGTCCCCTACGTTGAGGCAGGCCCGAACCTTTTCGTGGCAGATGGGCCACACGCCTGTTCCAAGCTTATCGCCGCTACATGTGACGCGGGGGTGAAATTTGCGAACATGACTGTCTTTGAGGATGTCGTCCTGCGCGAGGAGAACCGTGTGGCCGGGGTGGTCATCAATTGGACACCTGTTCAGGCCCTGCCCCGTCAGATCACCTGCGTTGATCCAGTGGCGCTTCAGACCAAAGTCGTGATCGATGCCACGGGTCACGATGCCTCAGTGGCGAAGAAGTTGGGGCAGCGGGGGCTGCTGAAGATTGCGGGATATGGCGGAATGTGGGTGGAACGCTCCGAGGACCTTGTCGTGGAGCACACGGGCCAGGCCCATCCGGGCCTTATTGTAGCGGGAATGGCCGTCAGCACTTTGTATGGCCTGCCGCGCATGGGACCCACGTTCGGAGCTATGCTGCTGTCTGGAAAGCGCGCGGCGAAGATCGGCCTGCAGGTGCTCAGTCGCAGATAGTTGGGGAATCGACCAAGGCGGAAGGAGAGCCTCGGCTGCAGCCCTTTTCTTGTGTGTGCAAATGGTCGCTTGAGGCCCCCGAACCTGGCGCAACGAGCATTTAGGGGTCAGTTTATGTCGATGATGGTGGGAATGAAGTTGGCAGGGCAGGCCAAGCTGCATAGCTTAGTGTGCAGTGATCTCACGGACGTCGGGTGGATGAAGCACGACCCCGACTTCAAGAAGGTGAAGGAAAACGAGCGGTTCAAGGCCACAATCGCAAGCCTGGAGGAGAAGGCAAAGCATAAGAAAGAGGGCAAGGGCGAGGCAATCTACATCAGCGCCTCGGCCGAGTTCAGATGTCGGCTCAAGTTCCCTGAAGGCTACGATCCAGAGAAGACGTATCCGCTTCTCGTCGGCCTGCACGGCTACGGCAGCGATCCCGAGAGCTTCATCGGCCTTTGGAAGCGCTTCGACAGCCCGCAGTTCATCTACGCAGTGCCTCAGGCGCCGTATCCTTATTTGAGGGGCAATGAGCAGGGCTACAGCTGGACCGCCCAGTTGCCTGACGAGAACCCCGCCTGGGAACGCTCGAGGCTTGAGTCAGAGGAATATGTGGCCAGGCTAGTCAAGCATCTGAAGAATGAGTACAAGGTTGGCGACACGTATCTTTTGGGCTTCTCCCAGGGATGCGGTATGACTTATACGATTGGCATCAAGAACCACGAGCTATTCAAGGGCCTAATCTGTTTTGGCGGCTGGTTCTCCAAGGACTGGCTCGTAAAGAAGGCGGGCATCGACCTGAACGAGATGAACGACTTGAGGGTATTCATTGCCCATGGCAGCAAGGACCAAATGGTCAAAATCGACAAGGGTCTTGAGGCGAAGGAGATTCTCGAGAAGCACGGCTACAATGTAACGTTCTACGAGTTCGATGGCGCTCACCAGGTCCCGAAGGAGGCGCTGCTCGAGGCGCAGAAGTGGATGAACGAGTAGGCAGAAGCGGATAGTGAGGGATCTCAGGCTCAGCATTCTGACCCAAAGCAATGCGCATTGGGCGTCCGACCCGCAATCCCCAGTCCGCGAAGTTAGTGGTGATCGACGAGTCGCTTGAGGCTCTTGAGAAATTTGTGGGCGAGTCGCCAGAACCATCGGAGGCATTTTTGATCGAGGACTCCAGCGACGGATCTGTTGGATAGGAACTTCATGAGCGGTCTTGGGAGGCCATGGTGAGCACCTAGCACCAGAAAATTGAGGAAGGACTTCTCGAAAGCGTGATAGTGCTTGCGATAGACCATGTTTCGCACATTCTTGATGATGCCGTCCGCCTTGGCTCTCTCGTAGATCTCGGTCCCGGGATAGAACGTTAGCGAGAAGAACTGAATAACATAAGGTCTGGGCAATTCTATCAGCAGCCGGACTGTCTTGAGCACGTCCTCGCGCGTCTCGTATGGATTGTCCAATATGATGTCATAGACGGGCGGGCAGATGCGGTCCTTGTGCTTGTTGAGCAGCTCGGCGCCTTTGCGAACTTCATCATTGGATATGTGGCGATGGTAATAGACCCGGTTGACCTCCTCGCTGCCAGTCTGAATGCCCATCTGCACGCAGCGCATCCCCGCATCGACGAGATAATCTATCTTTGTTTCCGTCATGAACGGAGGGGAGACTTGGACAAAAAACGGCAGGCCTATTTTTCTCTTGTATTCCTCACAAAAGTGTTTCAGACGCCTATCTGGCATAGCGGGCATTGATTCGTCGGCAAAGAGGACGAGCTCAACGTAGGGCATGCGCTGCTTCGTATGCTCGAGTTCCTGAATCACGTTCTCTGTGCTGCGGCGGCGAAGTGCCTTCTGGTTTCGGGAGAGCTTCCTGAGCGCGGAATGGCAGCAGTATGCACACGCGTGAGGACAGCCCCGCGTCGTTATCGTCTGATAGACGCACAGCCCATCGCAGATGTGCATTCCGTTTACGATCTGGTCTTTTTGTATCTCGTAAGTCATCCTCAAAAGCCGCTTGCCATCCTTCGACGCGGTGTAATGAGTCTCGTAGTCGTAGTCCTGAAAGGGGAGAGAATCGAGGTCGAAGATGAGCGGCTCGAGCTGGTTTTTTTGCAGAGCGCCGTTGGTTTTGAACCAGAGGTTCTTAATGCTGTGATAATCCCTCTTCTGCTCCATTGCACGCAGCAAGTTGAGCATCGCATACTCGCCCTCACCGACGCACACCATGTCACAATAGTTGAGCGATTCGTCCGGTGCTACCGTGGGATGTATGCCACCCCAAATCACGGGAGCAGCGAGATTCTTCCTCAGGTTCTCGCTTAGCTGGACAGCGTGGTCGAAGAAATTGCTCATCACGCCGATACCAACAACGTCCGAGTCCGAGCATGCCTGAACCACGTCATCCATCAGGCTCTGCTCGTAAGGGCGGCCAAACTGGGGATCGTAGTTCAGAAGAGCCTTGTAGTCGGGCAAGAAGATCATCTCGCACTCATAGCCCTTGCTCTTAATGAACGAGGAGAGGCCGCGCAGCCCTTCCGCAATAGTGTCAAGATAGGTTGAAATAAGAGTTACTTTCACTTGCTCTTCCTCCGGGACATCTGAACTACCCGACTAAGCAGGTCTCACATAGCAATACGTCGCCGCATTGGCCAGTATCAACATACCGCTCATTTCGCGCTAATGCAAACGACATGCAGTAATCAGATAGTGATCGATTTGGGTGTTGCCTCATCTGAGGACGCTGGGGCAATGTTCCGGCTGAGAAATCCCGCTCAACTCAACAACTGCCTGTGGGCTTCAACATCTTTACGGCTTCGCTATCTCTGGCGCCGACAACAGAAGGCTTGTTCGGCAGACGAGCGTCTGAGCTGCTCGGGCCGGACGGCCTATTTCTGAACATTGTCCCCAATTTGACGCAGCTGGTTCTAGCGCTTTGGAGTGCGGAGGCTTGACGCCGCCATTTCTCGTCACGGCTTGACGCGACATCTGTCCTATGTCAATCATCGCAGCAGCAATCGCCTTTCGGAAAGAGATGAAGCTGCCTATTGGAGCGCGGTGTCAAGCCACCGCAAATGAAACCGGCGTCAAACCGCCGCACTCCAAAGTCACCCAACGCGTGTAACTTACGGGCCGATGCCTGCCGGACTCATAGCCTTTGCGCACCGGCATGGCGTGTTCATCCCACCATCTGCCTTGCCATTAATCTGATTATTGCGGTTGTGCGCTGCAGGAGTTTTCGCATGTTTTGACTGCGATGTGTTGTGTTGTTGGCTCCGGGGCGGTGTTTTGGGTGAAACAAGAGTGGAAT
>QMNL01000238.1 GCA_003647755.1 Candidatus Coatesiibacteriota bacterium | reverse complement strand
GGCGATGATAACTGACATCCCAGAGAAGGAGCCCCCAACACCTCCGGTGCCACCAGGCGGTGGGATGTATTAGAGAATCCTCGAAAAGCGAAAGAAGAACACAGCTTCAAAAGGACGCGGCCTCAGGGTCGCGTCCTTTTACTTTGTTGGCCTCCTCTGCTGTTGCTTTCGCCTCCGATGAAACAGGTTTTTGTGATAAGGGTCGCCCGGCATGGTGACAGAGGGTGTGTTTCCTGGTGTTGAATCCGGTCGAGATCACAGCGTTTTAGGCTGGTGTATGTGGGCGCAATGAAGGCCTTACAAATGTGTAACAGTGCCCATAAAAGCATTTTATAGTTTCGAAATGGTATCTCCATGAATTGGCTCTTGACAACGTGAAAATGGATGGGGAATATGGGAGGTTGTAGTTAAGTATTGTGTTTAGCATGTCATGTGTACTGACATGTCTAGTGGTGTGACACCTGAGTGGATGTCGGGAAGGTGTTAGCTGTTAACTAACAACAGGAGTAGCGAAATGGCACGAGTAAGTGAACCATCTGTTTTGCTGCCTATGGTCTCTCACTGCCTCAAGGTTCTCGAGGTTCTGTGTTGGAGTGAGAAGGAAATGACGGTGAGTAAAATCGCCGACAGGCTTGATGTGAGCAAATCGACTGCTCATCATGTCCTTCAGGTGATGAAGGCGCACAAGTTTGTTATCCAGAAGCCCAGGGGTGCCTACAGACCGGGACCGAAGTTGTTGTCCCTTGGCTCTGCTGTGTTGCGCAGGACCTTTGATAACGCTAGGATTGAGCCAGCCATGGACGAGATCGCGGCGGCCACAGAGGAGACAGTGATATTCGCTGTTACTTGTCCTGAGTGTCCTGGGTTGCTGGTCATTTCCGAGCGGGAGACGCCACACCCCATGAGGCTTCAGTCGTATCTGGGCAAGTGCATCTCGGAGGATTTCTTCGGGATTAAGGTTGACAATGCTGATGCAGTAATTCGGGAGGCGATGCCGGCGACCGATTTCACGACCTCTCACGATGACCCGAGAATACAGTGTATCAGCTCGATCATCTCAGACAGGAAAAAGGGCGTCAAAGGTGTTCTGGCGATCCTAGCGCCGAAGGACCGACTGAACAAGAATAAGGTCAAAGAGTATTCGACATTGTGTCAGGAGAAGGCGATTACGCTGGGAGCGGCTGTCGGCAAAGTCAGATAACGCACAAACCTAGCCACGTTCTTCAGGTTTATCCTTAAAACCTCTGTTTTTGTGCCCGCTGCTGCGCTCGGAAGCAGTGGCGGGCGTAGCGTCTCGACTATGGGTCAGGCGTAACGCTGTAAGTTGGCGTCTCTTGCACTACCGCACTACCCAACAGCTGCCCGATATGACCGCGATGAAAAAGAAAGGGGCCAACCCTTCGTCAGAGCTGGCCCTTTCCAAATAGTTTAAGCCTACGAGGCAAACCCGCGCGATGCCAGATCAAGCCTCACGTCGGTGTGCCTGGCAAGAAAGCGTTGGTGTTTCTAGATGACAGCTTACCTTATCATGACCAGTTCGTGCACCATGCGAGGTCTTAGTGGTGGCAGAGCTAGCCTGACTGGGATTCGAGTCATAATCGGCCCGTGCGCAGTCCACTTACCACTCGTGTCGATGTCAACCAGGTAGTAGTAGTATGTTTCGCCCTGCCTCACATTTGTGTCCGTGAACGAGTAGTTTGCGCCCGAAGCAGCAGACGCGGCTGCTGCAGGAATGAACTCGCTTACCTTGCTGCACCCGGTAGTCTGTCCATCGCAACGATATACTAAGAAGCCAGCGTTGTGGATCTCGGTCGCTGTCTCCCAACGCACGAGAGCTTTGTCAAAGCTGGCCTCAACCGTGAACGACGATAGTTCGATGTAGTTCATTCCATACCAATCGTAGTGGTAGCCCAGGTCAATCCTGTAACTGTCATCGTGGTTGTTACCGTCGTTGCACCAGAAATCCTTGTCCTCAACCGTGCTCAAGTGGACGCTATACCTGATGTCCTTGCCCTGGCCGGTCGTGGTGTTGACGAACTCGCAATGTCCCTGGCCCCAGTCGTCAGTGTAAGCTGGCATCCCAGCGTCAACGCAAGGGCTGTTCTCAGAGAGGAAGTAGAACGTGGAGTTACACGGCCTCTCATCGTCCTTGTCGCCTTCAAACCGCGGGTCCTGGTCAATGTTACCCGTGCCCGGATAGGGCGAGTTGGCCGAGGTCATCTGCACATCCGAGTAGGTAACTGTTATGTTGCTGTTGATGTTCACGTCGTCGAAAGCTGGCGGACCGTTGAAGTAGATGATGTTGTGGATCATCCTCAACCAATAGCCCTGGGTATCGCAGCCCTTGACGCCATAAACGTTTACCGTAGGCGATCCGCCGGCAGCGTCCTTGCCGTAGGTCGGCATGTTGTCGTCGCAGTAATAGTTGTCAGCGATCGTGTTGTTCTTGATGTAAACCCGTGCGCAATCAGTCTCTATGCCCGCGCTTGCCCCCTCTGTTCCGACACAGTTTTGGCGTATCAGGTTGTTCTGAATCTCACTGCTGTTGTGATCGCCAGTGATCAAGATCGCGCCGCCCTGGGCCGCGGCTTCGTTCCAGAAGATACAGCAGTCTTGAACGTAGTAGCCCTCATAGTCGGCAGATGAGGCTGGCCACATCAGGAAGAGGCCTCCCCCGCCGCCGGCTGAGGACTCTGCAGCCCTGTTGTCCCAGATGCAGCAGTCCGAGATTACGCCGCAGCTGTACTCCCAGGCCATGCCGCCACCCTTCGCGTGGCTTGTGTTATTGGTAACTTCCAGGTCAAACATCACTATGTCAAGGTTCTCATCGTCCTCGGTCCCAACGACCCAGATGCCGCCGCCGTTGCCGCCCGCAGACCCGTCAGACACCTTGAAGTTCTTGATCGTGATCCCCGAGCTTTGTTTGATGACTATGATCCTGGTCTGGCCATCACCCTGCAGCCATGGACCATGGCTGCTCTGCCCGTAGCCCAGAATAGTGATACCCGTCTTGTTTTCGATGTTTATCGGGTAGGCCTGATCGCCCCCGTTCGACGCCGCCTTATACGTCCCATCAGCAACGTGTATCGTGTCTGAGCCGCTGACGCTGGCGTCAACCGCCGCCTGTATCTTGGCGAACGCGTTACCCCAGTTGGAGCCGTCTTTCGACCCAGCACCGCCCACACACACGTAGTAGTTGGCCGCGCTGGCGTAGCCGATCGCGATAAGCATCAACAGGACGGATAGAAAAGTCGTAATTATCTCTCTTCTAATCACTTTATTGTCTCCTGCTGCACATAATCTTTAACTCTTGGTGTGACTCCAAACTGACTAACAATCGACTGAGCCACCGAAGCCCGTGCACGAAAGTGATGGTCCAAGCTGGGACATCAGCTCCCTGCTCCCAAGCGTTATAACCTTCGGCGCCTCATAGGTTGTCTTTTCTGTCATCGTCGCTTCTCTCCTTTTTCGTATTAGAGGTGTTTTGAGTTACTTCTGGTTCACAAAACAATCTATCTTCTATCTGACGGTCCGCACTGTCGCTGACGCTGCAAGAGCGCTGTGGGCCTTGCCGTCGCCATTGTGCAGCGATGGCAGGTCGAGCGAGTATGGCGTGGCGCTCACTGGCCCGTGAGATGTCGCTTTGCCAGCCGTGTCGATGTCGTAAAGGTAATACAGATACGTGGTTCCGCTCTTGACGCCCGTATCGACGAAGGAATACGAGGCGCCGCCACTGGCCGTGCCCCGGCCCGGAATGAGCGAGCCATTCACCTTCACTAGATTGGTGCTGCCCTTTTCCTTCCTATAGATGTTGAAACCAGCGTTGTCTATCTCAGTCGCCGTGGTCCAGCTCAGCAGGACTCTCCTGTCAAGGCTTTTCGCACTGAATGACACGAGCTTGATGTAGCTTGCGCCCTCGTGCAGGTAGTGATAGCCGATGTCCATCGTGCTGGTGTCGTTCACGGCGTCTGTTCGCGTGCAGTAGTCGGCCGTAAAATACGCTGCCGCAGCTGTCGAGCCCGCGTCAACGCAGGGGCTATCGGAGCCCTGTCCCGCCGCAGTCTGGCTGAGGAAATAGCCCACCGGATATCCCCTTGCGCCGGACAAAGGCACGAACAACGGGTCCTGATTCATATTGTTGGACCCAGTCCCCGACCAGCCGCCCTCGATGTCGCAGTAGAAAAGCTCGAACGTCGCTGCGCCGGTGTCAATGCTGGTTCCGTTGCCCCAGATGATCGTGTCGTAGATCCAAACGTTCGCCAGGACGCCCTTGATGCCACAGTCCGGATGGTCGGCGATCGTCAGGTTTCTAATGG
>QMNL01000237.1 GCA_003647755.1 Candidatus Coatesiibacteriota bacterium | reverse complement strand
TGGGGCTGCAGATTACGTCTGCATACGGAGAAAACAACCTCAAGGTGCCACTTAGCAAGCACAGTTTTAGGATGGTTATCTGCGGCCAGAAGAGAGTCTGAACTCGGCCCAAGGCGAGCTGAGCAATCTTCAGCCGCCAGCAGAACGGCCCCAGCGCCCGGAGGCGGCGGGGCCGCACGAAGGAGAAAGAAGAGCCAGCGTCGCTAAACTAAATGGTCTTCGAATACGCAGCGAAGAGGTCTGAGTTCGACAGCATCCCTATTATGTTCTTGCCATCGAATACCGGCAGGCGCCTGAACCCCGTATTCGCAAGAAGCCTTGCCGCATACTTGTGCTCAAGCCCCGGCGAGGCAAACACCAACGGCTTGCTCATGATGTCCGCAACCTTCGTCGCATGAGGGTCTGCGCCAGTGGCGATGACCTTGGTGACGATGTCCTTGCGTGTGAGGATCCCGTAGGCATCCTCGATGCTCCGGTGATCTACAATCAAGCTGCTGACGTTGCGCTCGGTCATCTGCCTGATAGCCTCCGCAACCGTCTTGGACCCATCGATGAACTCGACCTGCTTGGTCATAAGATCCTTCGCTTTCATCCCCGTCCCTCCATCTTTTGATTAAAAAACCACAGAAAACAATACCTAACTCCTATAGCACATAATAACGGCACAATTTGTGCCGAGTCAAGCGCAAATTGTAGCTCTGTCAAGATATTGTGTGGTTCTCGGGATTATTCCTGTGCTGTCCCGATTGAGATAGCACATCCTGGGGTTCCATGTCCCATTGCTCCAATATGTTGTGCTCCAGCAGATTCAGAGAGCCCGCAAAAGCAGCTTGCTCAACGCCCGAACCACGTCAACAAGACCCATACGCCTCGTCGCAACCGTCTCGATTACGGGCGCAGTCCTGAGGTCGATGGCCCTCTCCAGCACCTCGCACGGCAGAGCATCGGGCACATCTCTTTTGTTGAACTGACAGACCGTAGGCACCCTCTCCAGCGACCGATTGGCCGTAACGAGCAATTGCCGCAGCTGTCGTAGCGAGGCCAGGTTCCTGGCGAGCCTAGAGGTGTGAGAGTCCACCACGATGATGATGCCGTCCGCGCCAGAGGCGAGCTCCAGCCACACCTCGAGGCCCGCTTGGTCTAGATGAGGAGCGAAGAGCTCCAGCATCACGTCAGCGTCCTTTATGTGTCCCAGCCGGACGGGCACATACTCCAGGAAAAATTCTGCGTCGCGCTCAGGGATACCCCCATAGTCCAGCCAGTTGCCCCTGGTGACCTCACGCGGCAGCTGTCCGATCAGGCCCTTCAACGTTTCGGTCTTGCCGCACTGCGTTGTCCCCCACAGCGCAGCCCTGAAGATCGCAAGTTTCTTACTTGGCGAATAGAACATCCTATCTCTCGAATCTCATGCCCAACTTGCCAAGCCCGCGAAGCGCCGGCGAAAACTTGGGCTCAAGCTCCAGACATCGCTCCCACTGCCTCCGAGCACCGCTCCAGTCCTCGAGGCCAAACAGCGCTGCTCCAAGCAGATAGTGTGCTCTGACGTTGTCGGGCGTCAACTCAAGCGCAGCCTTGGCCGCCTCGGCGGCCGCCTCGTTCTCGCCTTGTCTTAACGCTTTGGCCGCCGAATCGCAATAGACCTTCGAGACCACGCTAGCAAAGTGCAGCCTATCTGCGGCTCGCTGATTGCCCCCCAGACCGAGAAACCCTGGGCCAACGATCAGGCCAACAGCCACCAAGATGACCACCCATCTCGAAACGAGTCCTTTGCCGCCGCCCTCTGTTTCTGGCGATGGCTCAACAGGCTTGCAGCCCCTGAAAGCGATCGCCGCACAAGAGAGAACCATTGCTGAGAGGAGCGAGATAATGAGGCCGATGCCAAAGCTCTTCGGCTCGAACACGAGCTTGACGACGCTCTTGCCCTTGGGGACAGCGATCGCCTTCACAAGGCCGTCCGCCCGCAAGATGGGCGAAGGTTCCCCATTTACAGATGCCTCCCACCCCGGATAGTCATTCTCCGAGACAACCAGGAATGCTGGCCGATTGGCTTGGACCTCGAGCGTTATATCTCCGGGATCGTTCTGAATCACCGATACCTTCCCTGGGCTTCCGGACGGCCGAGCCGCGCGGCGCGGCGCTCCCAAAACGCCCTCGATCGGCCACTGGCGCAGCATCGAGCCGAGATTAAAACTGCCCGCCTTTTGTAGCTCGCTCGCGGCAAGCAGCACGCCGGAAAGCGGATGAAAATCGCGGCTTCTGACAGCCTTCAGGACATCCGCCTCATCGCGAAGCACGATTGCCTTATCGACGAGAAAGAAACGAGGCAGAAAATCAGCGTTCTGATATAGGTAAAGATCGCCGTCAGTGAAGACAGGGGCGAGCCGAGCGCTGTCGATCACCTCGGACGAGATGACGAACTTGACGTTCAGCAGCGATAGCAGGCCCGGCGATGGCTCAAACCTCGGCCAAGCGCACTTGCCCGGGGCGCCGAGCAGCTCGTTGTATCGCGCAAGCCCAAACGAGGTGTAGCCGTCGGCGCTATCGATGCCGTAGAGCATATTGGTGTTCGGCACGAGCGATTCGGTGCAATTGCGGTATTTATCGAGGTTATTGGCCCAGCCCGGTGTGAATGGGTCAGCCTGCCTTTCGCCTTTGCCGACGCCCGGCCTTGGTCTCCAGAGCTCGCGGACATGCCAACGCAGCGTCCGGAATGTGCCGGGCTGTGCCTGCAGAAGCCTTACTAGCTTGCCAGGCCTCGTATAGACCTTTGTCGGGACAACAGGATTGAACCCATGCCCGAACGAGAAGAGATCAACAAAGAGCAGCACTGATAGGCCGAACGCCAAGTAGCGTGCCTGCCGGGGCCTGCTGACGATCAGCACCAGTAGCAAAGCAGACAGGCCGGAGATGATGCCGAACCGCCACATGTCCCGTGATAGAGACTCGCCGTAGCGGGCGAAGAATGCCCTACTTGCATCGCTGATCAGGCTTCGGGAATGAGCGGGGAACGAGCGCTCCTGACTGATGGCGAGCGAGTTGCCAAGCGCAAAATGGTACGCGGTGATTGAGAGGGCCGCAACTATCAATACTAGATATATGCTCACGAGGCGCCTCGTGCGCGGCTTGCCGTTGAGCGAGAGCAGGTGCTCGAGCCCATAGGCCGAGAGTGCCGAGAGAGCGAATACGGCAAGGAACATGAACCTCGCCGGAGTGCGCGTTGCGTTGATGACTGGGATTTTGGCGAAGATGAGGTAAAACGGGGTTTGGTTGCCAAGTGCGAAGAGAATGCTGCCCGCAAGCAAGATGACAAAGTACAGTAGTTTTCGGCCTCTCCCAAAGAGAATGGCTATGGCGGCGAGTATGAGCGTCAGAAGGCCGACGTAGCCGCAGAACTCGGCGTAGAGGCCTATCTCGCCCGGGCCCCAGTAGCAGTTAGTCGCCGGGGTGCCGAAGAAGTTGGGAAGAAGAAGCGTGATGAGGTTCCTTGCCGGCAGCGAGCCAGCGGTCAGAAACCCGAGGCTAACGTTCTGTCCCCGTGTTGAGTGCTCAAGCAGTTCCGCGCTTGGGAGCACTTGGCACGCCGCGAGGCCCAGGCCGAGTGCCAGGCCTCCTGCAATTGCCAGCCATCGCGCTGCGGATGTCTTTCTCGGAGAGTGCTTTCGCTCCAACAGGCCGAAAGTAAGCCAGAGGCCGACGGCCAGCAGGACATAGATTGCGACGTAGGGATGCGTGCCCAGCAAAAAAGTGCCGGAGAGCACCGGGATGAGCCACCATCTTCTCATCCCGCGAGCACGGACGGCCTCGATGGCGGCGAGGATGGCGGGGAGGTAACAGTAACCCCGGATGATGTTTATATGAGAGACCTGTGCCACGAAGAACCCGCTGAAGGCGAACGCGACGGCGCCGAGAAGGGAGCTTGGGGCGGAGAGCTTTCTCTGCCGCAGGAAAAGTAACATGAAGATGCCCGCCAAAAGGGAGTGGAGCGCGATGGAGAACTTATAGACCACCCAGTAAGGGGCGAGCAGCAGCAGTGGTCCGAAAAGCGGATATAGCGGGCCGGCCTGGCCCTCTGCGAAGAGAGGAAACCCACTGAAGATGTGCGGACACCAAAGGTGCAGCTTGAACTGCCCAAACCCATCCGCAAAGAACTGCCCAAACGGGAAGTTCTGCATGATGGTGTCATAGAAGAAGTAGAGCTTGTTCGTGAAGAGTGCATTGCCGAAAAAGAGCGCGACCAGAACCACAATGAAGACTATCTGGCCCGCCAGCACTCTGTTCAAAAGCAAGTATTTCCGCATCGCCTCGCTCGAATCGACTGAGTT
>QMNL01000236.1 GCA_003647755.1 Candidatus Coatesiibacteriota bacterium | reverse complement strand
GAATCAATGGTTGTCCGCCGTTGCGTGATGACGGGGAACGGTGCCTACGATGGCGGTGGCATCCATTTCAACAACGTCGAAAACGCGATGATTGAGGACTGCCAAATCCTCCATAACACGGCGCAGCACAATGGCGGTGGCATCCTGCTGAACGAGAGCTCACCCACAATCAAGAACTGCCTCATTGCGCAGAATCAGGCGGCGCGCTTTGGCGGTGGCGTTCAACTGTCGTGGGCAGCGCCAGAGATTCGATGTACGACGATCGCAGACAACCGGGCCGGGCGCGAGGGCGACGGCTTGTGCTGCGCGTTCGAGAGCAGGGCAATCATTGTCGATAGCATTCTCTGGGGCAATCCCAACAGCGAGATCTTGCTAGCCACTGTCTCGTTCTCGAATATCCAGGACCAACTTATGGATGGCCCTGGCAACATCAGTGCGGACCCGCTCTATGTGCAGGGCGAAGGGTGCGATTATCTGCTCAGCCAAACCGCCGCAGGGCAGACCTCGGAAAGTCCTTGTGTTGACGCCGGCAGCAATTCGGCTACTACGCTTGGAATGACTTTCTATTCCACACGGACCGACAGTGTCTCAGACACCGGGACCGTCGATATGGGCTATCATCTGCCCGTTGGTATGCCGAGGGTCTATGCCTGGCCGGATGCCGATTCCTACGTTCTGGGCGGGTGCTTCCGACCGATCGTTGCGGCCAGCAACGATGGCCCGCCGATGCTTGTCGATGTTTATGCAGGATTCATTGGGCCATCTGGTGAGGTTATTTGCCTTACTAACCACGGGGCCACGCTAGGGCTCTCCCCATGGGTCTCTGACCTGCTCCTGGAACACGGCTTCTCTTTTGGCCCAAGCGCCCTTATGAAGATCGAGATACCCTATGATTCGCCCGCTGGCGGATACACGTTCTTCATCGCGTTCTTCAGTCCTGGAACCACCGACCCCATTGGTTATCCGGCCTCATTTCGCTTTACGATAGGCAGCCAACTTGGCCATTAGAACTTAGCGCATAGGTCGAGGATAGCCTTTCGCGTTCGCTTTTGCTGTCCTGCGAGCAGAACAGGCCATCTCTTCTCGTCTTACGAGCCTTCTTGCGTTTCCCAGACCGGTTGCTATTCTCGCTAGCGATTGTCTCAAGCGATTACAGAAGGAAAGGAGAGCCACAATTGACCAGACCGATGGAACTTGTCAGGTACACGAAGGACGAGGTGCTCGAGTATCACCGAGATAACTTCGGGGGCGGCGGGAAGTTCGAGATTATGAGCAAGGTCCCGGTTCGCGATGCGAAGGACTTGACGCTGGCGTACACGCCCGGCGTGGCGGAAGTGTGCCGCGCTATTGAGCGAGACCCAGACGAGGTGCACCGGTATACGGCAAGGGATAACACGATAGTTGTCCTGACAGATGGGACGGCTGTGCTTGGGCTCGGCGACATTGGCCCTCAGGCGGGACTTCCTGTCATGGAGGGCAAGTCGGTTCTTTTCAAGATGCTTGCCGGGGTGGATGCGTTTCCGCTCTGCATTGGGACAAAAGACCCTGACAAGATAGTCGAGTTCGCCAAGCTGCTCGAGCCGTGCGTGGGCGGCATCAACCTGGAGGACATCTCTGCGCCTCGTTGTTTCGAGATTCTGAAACGGCTTAGGGAGGAGCTCTCGATTCCAGTCCTGCATGACGATCAACATGGCACAGCGGTGGTTGTCCTGAGTGGTTTGATGAACGCGCTGAAGATCGTTGGCAAGCGGCTTGAGGACGTTAGGATTGCCGTCAACGGCGCGGGCGCCAGCGGTATTGCGGTAACAGACCTTCTGATGCGAGCGGGTGCAAAGAACGTCATTTTATGTGACACGAAGGGAAGCATCTATCGCGGCCGGTCGGTTGGCATGAATCCCTACAAGGAGGCGATTGCCGAGCGCACGAATCTCGAGATGATACGGGGCACGCTGGCAGACGCCATGAGAGGAGCGGACGTCTTCCTGGGGCTTTCTGTCGCAAAGCAGGTTACTGGCGAGATGGTCCGGTCAATGGCTGAGGACCCAATCGTCTTCGCGATGGCCAATCCGGTACCCGAGATAATGCCAGAGGAGGCCAAAGCAGCCGGGGCGAGAGTCATCGCAACTGGGCGCTCAGACTATCCCAACCAGATAAACAACGTTCTCGGCTTTCCGGGGATTTTCCGAGGCGCACTCTCCGCACGGGCAAGCGATATCAACGAGGAGATGCTCATTGCTGCGGCGAATGCGCTCGCGGGACTTGTCGGGGATGATGAGCTGCGAGAGGATTACATAATTACCAGCCCGGTTGACCCGCGGGCGATGCCGACCGAGGCGCAGGCAGTTGCGAAGGCGGCTATCGATTCTGGCGTTGCGCAGGTCAATGTCGATCCCGACGAGGTCTATCGCTACACCGCCTACTTGCGAGAGGTTCTGGCGAAGCGCTACGACTTCTCGGAGCGGTATGTGAAGGAGCATCCGTTCGGCACGTAATCTGCATAGGCAGAGGCCGTCTTGGGGGGCTGCAGCAATTGGCTTCCTGTTGACCGGGCTTTTGGCGCGAGTTACCTAGATTGCGGATGCTGAGGCAGATGTTTGCTGTTGACAGACGGGTCATTTTACTCCATATTTGTAAACAGTCGCAGGACGGCCACGATTGAAAACCTTGTCAAGATGGGAGAAGTGAAATGATTGGCGAACGCATACGGCAGGCGCGACTTGTACGACGCCTTACGCTCAATGACGTTGTCGAGCGGCTTAAGGGGATGGGCAAGTCGATATCGAAGCAGAGTCTTTCCAACTATGAGAAGAACAAGCGAACGCCACTCCCCTCGACCCTGATTCTGTTGGGGAGCGCGCTCTCGGTGAAGCCCTCTTACTTCATGGCCGAGCCGCAGGTCTCGATAACCTGGGCGGCGTATCGGTGCCAATCGCGCTTGGGGAAGCGCCCGAGAGCCGAGATTGAGGCCTACGCGAAGTCGGTTGCCGAACGGCAGATGTACCTTCAGACGACGCTTTTTCCGAATGAACCGGCTAGGCTGCCCGAACGCCGCAAGGTCGAAAGTGGAGAAGAGGCGGAAGAGGCGGCGGCGGACCTTCGAGCCTGCTGGCAGCTTGGCAATGACCCAATCGACAGCCTTACGCAGACCATCGAGAACAACGCGGGCATCGTGGTCATGTACCCGATGGGTGACGTCCGCTTCGATGGCCTAGCGGGTTACGTGAACAAGGGATTCCCGCTCATTGTGGTGAACAAGGACGTTCCGGACGACCGGCTTCGGTTCGATCTTGGGCACGAGCTTGGGCACCTAGTCATGGACACAGAGGGATTAGAACCGAAGCAGGAGGAGAGGCTGGCTCATAGGTTTGCTGGGGCGCTTCTAGCAGCCAGGGAAGCAGTATTCCAGGAATTGGGGACGCAAAGGGCGAGGTTAAACCTGAATGAGCTCGCTTTACTCAAGAGGAAATACGGCTTGAGTATGCAGGCCCTGCTCTTTCGCATGCGGGACCTTAGCATCATCAGCGACCACACTTTTCAGGCGGCTTTCAAGGAGTTCAATTATCGAGGATGGCGGAAAAAAGAGCCCGTGGGCTTCAACGGGAATGAGGAGCCCACGCGGCTTGAGCAACTGACGCTTCGCGCCTTGGCTGAGGGTATTATCACACCTTGGGAGGCAGAGGAACTCTGCCCCGGCTGCACGGCGGGTGGGGAAACGGAAGAGCCTGAGCCGCCTGGTCCTCATTCCCCTAGCCAGCTTCTGAGATTACCAAAGGCAGAGCGAAGCGCAATTCTCGAGGAGGCCTCTAAAATGGCAGAGCGCGAGTACCGCGAGAATCCGGACCTGACCGATTTCGAGGCGTTTGGGGAGGAGGACTTGCTTGATTGACAGGAGGAGACGCTCTCACAAGGGCGAGATCTGGTATGTCCGCTTCGACCCGACAATAGGTTCTGAATACGAGAAGACCCGCCCGGCTGTAGTCATCAATGAGAACTTTGTGGGACGGACAGAGATGCGGATTGTAGTGCCGGTAACGAAATGGAAACGGAAGCATGAACGTTGGCCCTGGATGATCCCCTTGCGCAGTAACAGCACAAACGGTCTCAAGAATGACTCCAGCGCGGATGCATCGCAGGTCAAATCTGTTTCCGTCGAGCGTTTTGAGGACAGGAGCGGGAAAGTCACGGGCCCCCAGCTTGAGCGGATACTATCCGCAGTCATCTTTTGTATCGGCTACGAATGCCCAGTCTGCAGAGCGAGAGAGAATAAGAACACACAATAGGTTTTGGTTGGAGCTTTTCGGGGGGACTGAATACCGAGCCCTCTTC
>QMNL01000235.1 GCA_003647755.1 Candidatus Coatesiibacteriota bacterium | reverse complement strand
GCAGACCCTCGAGGATTGCGGATTGGGCGCCCTCATCGACGAGCTTTAGCAGTGAACTGAAGCCCTTGTGGTCAACGAGTCGCTTGATTCTGTCCCTAAGGTTCATCCTTCACCGGGCCTGAGTTGCCGCCGGCCAAGAGCGAATCGTAGAGCTCGCTGGCATCCTTGAAAGCATAGTCAATATCGAGCACCTGCTCGAGGCACTCTTTTGCTCTTTCGAACATGTTATCGCCGATCGAGGCCACGGCAAGCAAATAGTAAATCTCCTTCGCCTCACGTGAGCGGGGCGTGATGGAGCTGAGCGTTCCCTCAAGGATGCGCCTTGCCTTCTGGAACTGACCGTTTTTTATCAGGCGTTCACCGAGAAGACGAAACGCGTCCAAGAAGTCCGGGTGGTCCGGTTTCACGCGCTGGAGCATCGACATGGCCTCGACGTCAGCGCCCTGGCCGAACAGGTCGCTGGCCGCACCAAGAAAGTCCCCAAGTTCCGCCTTCAGCTCGGCCATCTTGCGCACATCTCCCAGGCGACGATACATCTCGATGGCGGCCTTCTTGTCGTTCAGCTTTAGGTAATCTTTTGCAGCTCGTTTGAACTCCTTAGCCCGTGCCCAAAGCTCCGCCGCAACATCAAGACTGCCATGCCGCTCGTAAATCTCAGCCGCCTTATTCAGGTTTCCTGTCTTTTCGTAAATGGCCGCTGCCTCGACCGACCTCCCCGCACTAAGCAGCATCGATGCTGCCGCATCTGGCTCGCCCAGCTTCTCCATCGCCCGCGCAAGCAGCTCAGGATCGATCCTCTCTGCGTCCGCCTTGTCAAGCGCCTCCCTCAGGAGATCCAGGTCATCGCTCCTCATAAGGACGTTGACCGCCTCAATGAACCGCCCAGCCTTAAGAAGCATCTTCCCCGCAGCCACGAACTCCGAAAACTCCGCAAATATCCGGGCAGATGTTCGCAGCTTGCCGCACGTCGCGTAAAGCCTTGCGCTCTTGAGAGCGTATTTCCGGACGTAATTGTAAGCCTTCTGGTCATACTCACTGCCAAAATGGTCAAGCTTCTCCTGCTTATAGAACTTCTCATACAGCTTGGCCGCCTTCAGTTTCTCACCGACCCTCTCGTAGTAGGCCGCAGCACCATGAATATGCCCTCCCGCCTCGTTCATCGCTGCCGCAGCGACAAAGTCATGTGCCTTAGCATACATGTCCGCAGCAAGAAGAAACTTCCGTTGAGATTCATACTCTTTGCCCTGGAGCAAAAAGAGCTCTCTCATCTTGCCCGGCACGCCCAATTTCACCTGAATCTCGGCCGCCTTTTTGTACTCCCTCGCCTTCTCATAAAGTTGCGCAGCCTTTTCAAGGAATGGCCGCTCGCGGGCCTTACCCGGCACGTCATTCGGCGCACCGGAAAGGGTCGACTTCATCTCGTACGCCGCCTCATAGAGCTGCGCCGCATCCAAGATTCGCTCTTGTCGTTCGTAACGCCGGGCCATCGAGGCCAGCTTCCTGACCTGTGACATGCTCGGCAACGCCCTGGCTCCAGCACCACGGTAGCGCCGAATCGGCCTAACCACGGGCCTAACGAAAACGTTGTATAACAGCTTCAGGATAAAAACGAGAAGCAGTCCACCGGGGATACCCAGTAAAACCCAAAAAAGATACCTCCCTCTCTTCTCAATCTCCGCCATCCGGCTCCCCAACGTCCCGGGAGCCATCGGCTGGTAGCCCTCAGTCCCCCGGCCTGTGCCTCGCACGCGCTCCAACATGCGACGGGCCCTTCTGCGCGCCTTGCTGTCGCCAGTCGCCCACCCCAAGCGCCCATGTCCCGTCGCAACTGCCCTGCGATCCTGCTGGCGGATTGCCTCTTCAAACCGATTGCCCTGGGCCTGAGCTGAAAGCGGGAACATGCCAACAAGCACAACAAGCGCAGTAACAACGCCACCAAACCAGCGCCCGCAATCCAGTGTGCTCACACGGCTAGAAACAAATAACGCAGACACGCTTCGCTCCAATGGTGCCTTGCTGCCTCGCAAGACTCGCCTCCACTTCTCATGGTCCATACTCGCCAACGGATTATAGCCTATTGCACTGTTCGTAAAAGCTCACTATCGCCTCTGATGGTCTTCCATGAGCGGCAAAAAAACCTGCACCAGCACCGAGCGAGTTTTTGCGTGATCAACACAGTCATTATCGTTATGCTTTGAAACGCGTGGTATTGTCAAAACTTGAGGAGGTGAGAGAATGAGGCACATTTATTTGTCTCGGCCGGGCGGCTTGGCAGCAAGCTTGTCCATCCTAACTGTCTTACTTTTAGTATTGCAGGCGTCAAGCTTGGCACAGCCGACGGTCTCAATTCACACCGACAGACCGAGCTACCGGGCCGGCGAGAAAGTCGATGTCAGCCTGTCTGTCCGCAATCCTGGCCGAGGCTATAATGCAAACATTTACATCGGCCTAATCCCGCCCAGAGGAACCCTCTTTATGTTTGGCGATAGCCGATTCACCGAATCGATGACCCCCTGGGTCGAAAATCTCTATCTGCCGAGTGGGCTCAACGTTGAGCATTTCCCGGTCTTCTCTCTTGGCCTCCCGAGCGATGTTCCACCCATTGATCAGCCGGGGCAGGTCACCACATTCGCGGCCATTACGCCCCCAGGCCAGCTCCAGCCCGTAGTAACTACCTCCGTAATCACCTTCAACTATCTGGGCGCCGGAAACGACATCTATGTGGACGCCGAGCGCGGCAGCAACGACAACGACGGAAGCGCTGACCTGCCGTTCAAGACGATCGCGCATGCGCTCGCAACCGCCTCTCCAACCGAGGCGGAGCACGTTACCATTCATGTGGCTGCCTCGATCTACTCGCCCTCGCACAGTGGCGAGAGCTTCCCACTCAACATGAAAAGCTGGGTCTCGCTTATCGGCCAAGGGGCTGACAGCACGCTGCTGGACGCAGAACGCTCATCGACCGTAATCAATGTTGCCAACGTGCAGAACGCTACTGTGGAGGGCTTCACGATCACCGGCGGCAAGGCAACCAATGGCGGTGGGGTAATGTGCTCCAACAGCCTTGTTACTTTCGCCAACAACAGGATAACGGACAACACGGCTGACCTGGGCGCAGGGGTGTACTGCCTCGGCGGCTCGCCGTCCTTCCTGGACAACATTATCGTGGACAATACCGCATCCGGGCGACTCGGCTATGGAGGCGCAATGTTCATCATCAACTCATCGCCCAGCCTCACTGGCAACACGGTAAGCCAGAACCGTGGCGACAAGATCGGGTGCCTCTATCTTGACCAGAGCTCCGCAACCATCGAAGACAACGTCATTGCCGGCAACATCGCGACTGCCCAGGGGGCTCTCGCAGGCGCCATATATGCCCAGGGCGGTTCCCTCACCATGAGGGGAAACGCAATTTTCGACAACGCGGCCACAAGTGGATCAGGTCTCGTCGGAGGGATTCACCTCCTGGCAGCGTCGGGCTCGCTCGAGGCCAACGAGTTCTCCGGTAACTGGGTATCCGGCGATGACGCACTTGCCGGCGGTCTTTACTGCCACCAGTCCTCGCCAGCAATTGTTGGTAACACCTTTTCGGACAACCTCTCGACGGCGGTCGGGGCGCTTTACTGCCTCGAGGCATCTCCCGAGATAACCGGCAACCTATTTGTGGCAAATTCCGGGCTTGTCGGGGCAATATGCGCCGCTGAAGGCAGCCAGCCGATTATCACGAACAACATAGTTAGCAACAATTATGGCTTTGGAATCGCCTGCTTCCCGAAGAGCAACCCGACAATAGTCAACAACTTGATTGTCAAAGGCGAGGCGCCCTACGGCGGAGCATCAGGAATCTGGTGCTGGGATTGCACAGGCCTCATATCCAACTGCACGGTCGCCGGAAACGATGGTTATGGCATAAAGTGTTACAAGGAGCACCCGCTGATTCAGAACTCGATCGTGTGGGACAACGGCGATGACCTCTGGGGTTGTGCAGCCACGTTCTGCTGCACCGCAGACCCCGGCGATCATGGCACTGGTAACATTTTCGAGGACCCCCGCTTCGTCAAGGGGCCTCTCGGTGACTACTATCTCGACCCCACGAGCAGCTGCATAGACGCTGGCAACATGTCTGCTGAGGATGCGGGTCTCTCGAACTTCACAACGCAGGCCGACGGCTCTCTCGACACGGGCCAGGTCGATCTCGGCTGCCACTACCCGGTGGAGTAGCCACGCCCAGAGGCCAGTCACCTTGTCACACAAGCCGGCCGCGTGCGCCCTGCCCGCTCGCCTGTCCTCCGGCTCTGCCCCCCATGCCGGCCTAGGTCCCCAATAATCAGATTAATGG
>QMNL01000234.1 GCA_003647755.1 Candidatus Coatesiibacteriota bacterium | reverse complement strand
CTGAACATAGCCCTATGGAGGGGGTGTTCGACCCCCTCAGGGTCGCGAAGAATACCAATGTGAACCAATCCCGTAGGTTGCACCTACGGCTACTATTGTAGTCCCCCTTCGGGGAACTCAAACCCAGCATCACCTCAATCCCAATTCCACTCTTGTTTCACCCAAAACACCGCCGGAGCCGACAACCCAACGAATCCGCAGCCCGTTTCGGGGAAACTCCAAGCCAAATACAACATGCCCCTAATATGTGGCCTCATCTGTAAAGCCTGTCTATCAACAAAAACCTCTCATCGCCAAACTTCCGCCGCAGTTTGCTCACTAATTGCTCACGTCTCGCCCTGTTGAACTTGTGGGCAGCATTAATAGCGCCATAAATAGTGCCAGAATAAAACACCAATGCAACTGATGATGCGACTGCTCCAGCCGCATATACATCCTTGTGAAATGATTCCACCGATGCGGCCACGAACGCTGCGTTAAGAACCATGGCCACACCACCGTTCCTGAACTTGCCACAGTAAAAGTGCCCCGCTCCAGGCAGACAAACGCTCAAAACGCCGGCGATCAGGGGCGACTTCTGCCGGAGCCGAATACCGCTCTCGGCCGCTTTCGCAAGCGATTCCATCTCAACCCCCGCAAGAGCCGGGGCCTCGCTCGACGTGTGCGATAACATCGTGAAAACTCTCGCCGCCTGAGCCCAATCGCCCAACGAAAGGAATGTCCAGCCCAAAAGATAAAACGCATAGGCGCGAACCTCACCCGCCTGCGCATCCCGCGAAAGCACCGTCAACCGCTCCAAAGCACCAACGTAGTCCTTCTCGCTGAGGAAACAGACGGCCTGCCACAGCGATAACTCATCCCACATCCTTGAGAGTGTCTCATCGCTCAACATCCTGCCAAGCCGCGCCTGCGCCTCGTCGAATCTGCCGAGCAGAATATAGCAAAGGGCAATCTTGATCCTGCACCGCGCCGACAGCTTGAAATCGGGCGCAAGGTGCAGCAGAAGACGATATTGGACGGCGGCTGTCTCGTAGTCTTTCTCCCGAAACAAGGACTCGGCGAAGTCATAGATAGTGGCCGGAGATTCTGCCGGCTGAAAAGCCCGCTCGGCCACGGGTAACAGCCCTACGTCCTTCATTGTGTGGCCCATTCCCGCCTGCCCCGCCAGAAGTTGAGGCGCAAGAACCAGCACTGCCAAAAGGCCGATAAGAGGACCTCGGCGGGCGAACTCGGCCAACATCAGCTAGTCAGAACCGGAGAGCGACTTCAGCGCCGCCCGCGCTTTTCCCACGGCGTCGGTCGCCTGGGGATAATCTCTTACGACGGCCGCAAAGACCTTTCGCGCCTCGCCCGGCTGCTCGAGCTTGAGCAGGCTCCTTCCAGCCAAAAGGAGGGACTGGGCAGCCCACTTGGAATGGGGAAACAGGTAACGCACACGCAATAGCGCCGATGAGGCAGGTTTGAATCTCTTCTGCAAAAAGAACGAATAACCCCAAAGGTAGGCATGGTACGCCTTCTTATCCGACGGGACACCCAGTCGCTTGGCCCTCGCCAACCTGTCTCTCGCAGCCCCAAACTCCTTCTTGCCCATCAGCACCTCGGCCGCGACGATGAGCGACTCGGCCGCGACGTCAGCATCGCTGAAACGGGCTGCCACATCGTCGCACAGCCGCAACGATTCGTCAGGGTCTGTCTTCTTGACCAGTTGAGCGTGCTTAAGGAGCGCAACGCCAGCAACCTCCGCGTCGTCCGGATACTCCTTCGCCAGCTTGGAGTATATCGCAATCGCCCTCTTCGTCCGCCTCAAAGCCGCATAAAGGTGCGCTTTGCGAAGCCGCGCCATCTGAGCTAACCGGTTGTCCTTGAAGCGGAAAACCAACTGGTCATACTCACTTATCGCCCCTTCCCTGTCGCCCGCCTCCTCCATTATCTGGCCGATGCGGTAGAGGATCCTCACCAGTTCATCCTCCCCGGCGCCTGCCTCCGTCAAACTCTCAAACGCCTTATTATACTGCCGGATCGCTCCAAAGGACTGCTTGCGCTGCGCCAACTCCTCGGCCAGCAAAGACCTCAGCGTGCCCGCCGTCCGCAGGTCCTTGAATCTCTCGAGGAACTCCTCGATCCGTCGCTCGGCCTGAGATAGCAAGCCCTGCCTTTGGAAACACAGAACAAGACCATACAACGCCGATTTCTGATCCGTGGGCCCGGCCCGTGAATCAAGCGCCTTGCCGTAGTTCCTCTCCGCCATCTTGTAATCCCCCATGTTGTAGCTCGAGTTGGCGATGCCCAGAAGCGCTTTCGGCACAAGTGGGCTCCGGGGAAAGTCCCTCAGAATGCCGCGGAATGCCGCGATGGACTTGTCAAACTCGCCGGCCTCGAAGTGGGCAGATGCAACGGCGTACTTCGCCTCGTCCAGGTAGTCGCAGCCGGGGAATCTGTCAGCGAGCGATTCGAGCAAGCTGAGCGCCTCTTTTCTCTGCCCAAGACGCAGTAAACACTCCCCCTTGATGAAACCAGCGCCGCAGAGCACCGGCTCAAGGCTTGTCCCCTCCGTTGCCCTCTCAGAATACTTGACGCCCGACGCATACTGCCCCAGGTGCATTGCACATTGAGCCATCCTGAGCCACGAAATCGCACGATCATCCTCCGGCCAATCGCTTTTCGCAACTATCTCAAAATGCTTGAGCGCCACATCCCAACGTTCCCGAAGAAAGGCGGCAAACCCCGCACCAAGATGGGCGTCCAGCAGCAGTCGCGGACCAATACCTGCCGAGCTCACCAGCTGTTCGAAACTGTGCTCTGCGAGCCTCGCCTGCCCCAGCTGAAGCTGCGCCTGACCAGCCCAGAACAGCGACTCCAGCTCTGTGCCTCCAGATGCTCTCAGCGACAGGGCCTTGTCAAAGAAAGACGCCGCCTTCTCGTAGTGGCCTGTCGCAAAACTGCTCCATCCACACCCCAGGCACGCGGCCGCCTTCACCTCGTCCTCAGACGCGTTGTCGTAAGCCGACTCGAAGTGTTTCATCGCCTCATTTGGCTTGTTCTCTGATGCAAACACGAGGCCCATGTAGTAGCTCACACGAGACATGAAATCCCGATTGACCTTGCAGCCGCTTAACACCGAGATCAAGGCCTCCTTCGCCCTCTCAAACTCGGAAGCCCGTAGCCTGAGAGATGCTAAGTTGACCAGCGCTGGACAGTAGTAGGGAGAGTTGGGATACCGCGTGATGAGCCTTGTCAAATCCGCATCTGCCTGGCCCAGCAAACCCCTTTCACGATCAATCTGCCCCTTGGCGAACAACGCCGCCGACGCAACATCTCGATCCGCGAACACGCCCGCAACCCTCGCAAAGAGGTCCGCCGCCTCGTCGGCTCGTCCCGCGCTCCTAAGCGCTAACGCCCAAACGTAATCGAAACGAGGCTCCATCTCAGAATCCTTGAAGCTCCCGGCCCCGGCCCTGCAAAGGCGCAGGACATCCTTGAACTTGCCCGCCGAGTAAAGCGACTCCAGCCGCCAGAGGGTGTATTCGTCTCGCAGGCCGCTATTCGACGCTCGCTCGGCCAATCGCCCGAAATCATCAGCCGCGGCCACAAAATTACCTCTTCTGAACCGCAATGCTGCCCGGGCATACAAGGCCTCCGTGGTCTTCGCCGAGTTGGGAAACTCCGCCAGAAGCTCAGAGAGAGCCCCCACCGTGCCGGGGACGTTCCCCATCTTGAAGCGAGCATAAGCCAGATTGCACAGCGCATCGTGCCGCAGAGCTTGTTTCGGAAACCGTTCCAGAAACGACTCGAAGAACTTCGAGGCAGCATCGTATTTAACTTGGGCAAGCGCAATCTGTCCCCTGAAAAAAAGCGACTCCGGCGCGTATTGGCAGTCCGGATACTCCCGCAGAAGTCGCTCCAACCTAGCGTCGCTCTCCGAGAGCTTCCCCCTGCTGTAAAGCACCAGAGCGTAGCGGAAAAGAGACTCCTCCCTCGCAAATATCATCGAGACCGATGCCCCCAGCGCCCAACCAAAGAGGCACCCGCCCGACCGAGGCGCCAAAAGCGCTGGTTCAAAGTCTATCGTGGGGTACGTTCTGAGCCGGCGGATTTTGGGCAGAAGCGTTCCGCCGGCGTCCACAAGCGCCAGCCTCTCGCGCACGACTGGGGGCTTCTCCGGCATGATAAGATACTTGGCCTGCCCCGTAATTGTGATCGTCGGGAGCTTGATACCCCCCTTGGCCGGGGCGTTTTGGCCCGCGGCCAGCGAGAAAAGCAGCAGCACAGCCCAAAGAGCGCCCCAGGGGGCGATTCTGCGTGTTCTGCCTTCGTTGGATAACACGTCCGCACAACCTCCCTGACATATTCCATCCTAGCACG
>QMNL01000233.1 GCA_003647755.1 Candidatus Coatesiibacteriota bacterium | reverse complement strand
TTTCGAGCGGCTTCCCACCGGTTCGATCGAGCGGTTCTTGATCGAAAGGCGTGGTCTGGCCCCTGAGATTGCGCCGGTTGTCGCCTCCTTTGCGTCGGGCAGCTTGGGCCGGGCGATCTTGGTCGATCCGGATGAGCTCACCAAGCGGCGCACAGCGGCGGCCAGCGTCGTTGACTGTGTAATCGGCAGGAGGCTGGAGGCTCTATTTGCTGCGGTTGACACGGCAGTTGGTGGGGCCGAAAGTTCCAGGGCCAAGCGAAGACAATCAGCTCTCGAGCTGCTAGACATGCTGGCGGTCTTGGTTCGTGATGCGATAGTCCGCAGGGAGGGAGATAGCGATTCGAAGCTGATATCCTCCGGCGATGACACAGCTGCCGTGTCGCTTGCCGAGGCGTTCGATGTTCGGATGCTTCTCAGGCTCGACCGTGCGGTTCAAGAGGCTCGGAAGAAGATTGCCGGCAACGCTGACATACGGCTTGCGTTTGAGGCGATGGTTCTGGGCTATTGGCTCAGAACTCCGAAATCCAAGGGCTGAGAGCCGGGTGAGTCAGACATGGGGCGACGATCGTCGTTCTCGGCCTTCCGGCCTTTGCATCCGGCCACTCCCTCCCAGACTTCGCAGCCGGCACGGCGGAGTAGGCCTGGTTCAGGCCTGAACGACATGTAGCTATTGCGGTGCCGGTCGCGTCGTGATTTTATGGAAGCGTCGCCTTGACGCTCTTGGTTTATTAACTGCCCAATTTTTGGAAGTAACGATCGATGATGGAGAAACTTATCATAAAAGGAGGCAGGCGGCTTTCTGGAACGGTGCTCACATCGGGCGCCAAGAACGCCGCGCTGCCGATACTTGCTGCCACCATACTGACGGAGGGCAAGAGTCGTCTTCTCAACGTTCCGGACGTTGTTGACATAGATTCGATGCGCAAGCTGTTGTCGACCCTTGGGGTTGCTGTCTCGAGTCCGGGCGAAGACCGCCACATCATTGAGGTGAATATCGGCGCTCTGTCCCGGCTTGAGGCGCCGTACGATCTCGTCCGGAAGATGCGCGCGTCGGTGGTAGTTCTGGGCCCTATGCTCGCCAGGTATGGACGGGCCCGCGTGTCGATGCCGGGGGGATGTGCAATCGGGGAACGGCCTATTGACATGCACCTAGCGGCGCTGGCCAAGATGGGAGCGACCATCGAGATCGACCACGGCTACATCGAGGCGAGGGCCAGGCAACTTGTGGGCGCAAGAATAAGCCTGGACTACCCGACTGTTGGCGGCACGGAGAACATAATCTGTGCCGCGACGCTTGCCAAGGGCACCACCGTGATCGACAACGCGGCGAGGGAGCCAGAGATAGTTGATCTGGCCGATTTTCTGAACGCGGCGGGGGCGAGGGTTTCCGGCGCTGGGACGCACCAGGTCACCGTCGATGGCGTCGATGGACTTACTGGTGTTGAGCACAGCATCATACCTGACCGAATCGAGGCGGGGACATACGCGCTTGCGGCGGCCATTACTGGAGGGGAAGTTACGGTGTCAAGGTGTAATCCGGGCGATCTCGGCGCTCCTCTGGAGAAGCTTTTGGAGGCAGGTTGCGAGGTTGAGACGTCTGAGGATTCGCTTACAGTGAAGGCCACAGGCCGAGCCAGGCCTGTTGGCATCACGACGCAGCCTTATCCGGGCTATCCTACCGATCTTCAGGCGCAGTGGTTGGCGTTCATGACGCTGGCGGATGGGTCAAGCATCGTCAGGGAGACGGTCTTTGAGCGGCGGTTCGCGCATGTGCAGGAGCTGAGGCGCATGGGCGCAAAGATCACGGTTGATGGGGACATGGCGGTCGTAACCGGAGTCGAGAGGCTTCAGGGCGCCCCGGTCATGTGCACCGACATCCGGGCCAGCGCCTCGTTGGTGCTCGCTGGTCTTGCTGCGGAGAACTCGACGGTCATCTCACGGATCTATCACATCGACCGGGGCTATGAGCGGATAGAGGAGAAGCTCCGTGCTTTGGGTGCAGATATCGCCCGGAAGCGAGCCTGAGACCCCCATAGCGGGGCTATTGATGATCAACGCAGTGCTTGGCTCGGTGAGGACTGTGGGGTCAGATGACGAGAATGGCAACGGTCAGCCCCGTGGCGAGCAGGAAGAGGGCGAGCTGGGCCGCGCTCGGCGGCCTGCGACTCTTCAGCCATCTCTCCGGCCCGTCATATCCTCTGCTGGCGAGCTTGCCTGACAGCTCGTCCGAGCTGAGCCAGAGCCGTTTCAGCGCAAAGCCCACGAGCCGGGCCAAGTTCCGCCATGTCATTCCGTGCGACCAGCGTCCAAACGATCCCGCCCTCGCTCTGGCGGCTATCCTGGCCGCTACTAGCTCATGCTTGCAGGCGGGCAAAACCAAGAGTCCGCCCGAGATCACTGAAATGAGGCCGTGAGAGAACGAGCCGTGCCTTTTGGCAAACGGCAGGATTGCGCCGATTGCACACGCCAAATCGCGCGGCCTGGCCGAGCTGAACAGGAGCCTTGCGCCAGCCCACAAGGAGACCACAATCAGTGCAAGCCTTGCGCCTCGCTGACACCCCTGCGGTGAGAATCGGCCGTAACGCGATTCACCGGTAGCGAAAAATGAGTGCAGGATGAAGATCGTGGAGGCGATGACAAGGACCGCGATGAGTGAATACGGTCTCTGCAAAGACTGCTTCTTGAAAAGTGCAAGGAGCAATAGAAGCACCGTGGTCAGGATGGCGAGCCTGAGAATGTCCTTGGCAAAGGCCAAAGATGCCGCGAGCGCAATGTAGTATACGAGATTCAGCCTGGCGTCCACGCGAAGCGCAAGACTAGCCCTTCTTGTCAACGGCATTTGGTAGGCACGTCAGAAGCCGGGGCTGAAGTCGGTAACTCGCTCGAGCAGCCAGACCTTTTGGCCGCCCGGTGCTTTCGCGCGGGGGCGCTTGCTGAGGTGCAGTGTGGCTCTTGCGGCCTTCAGGGGGGCGCCGAGAATGAAGCCCCGTTTTCCCACGAACTGATCCATCCTGCCGACATAGGTGCCAAGTAACCTGAAACGCAATAGCACCGTTGCCCTCTCGCCCTGGACGTCGATCTCAAGCTGCGAGATGCTGACCTTCAGGTTGTCCGCTCGGGCGAACGTCTGCTGTGCGAGGCGCGCGAGCCGGGCCTTGTTCACGTGCTTGGCCTGATATGTAAAATCATCGCTCACGTGCCTCATGCAACCGGCGAGGTCCTCGTTGGCTATCGCCCTGGAGACCTCCTCGACGATCGCCTCGATGCGCTCCTCGTCCGTAACTATCAGCCGGGAGACTCCCCAGAAGATGCCCGCTGCGGCCAATATCACGGCCAGCACGATAAGATACCGCCTCATTTCTCGTCCACCCACCAGCTAGATATGTCCTCGAGCCGTTTCTTCATCTCCATCTCCGACAGAAGGAGCGATTGCGACTCCTTGAAAACGTCACCCTTTGCCTTGAATTGCTCGCATTTCTTGAGCGTTTTCACGGCCTCGTCTCTTTTGCCCTGCTGGGCTTCGAGATCTGACAGCAAGCAGCAGGCCTGATATACAAGCATGGACTTCTGGCACCCATCAACCACCTGCTTGAGCAAAGTTATGGCCTCATCCTTCTGACCAAGCGAGGCGCTGCACCTTGCTTTCTGCAAGTAAGCTGCCGTCGCAAGGTAGGATGCGCAGTCGAGCGGCTTGATCTCTTTGCTGGGCTCGCCAGGTGGCGACTCGCCCGTCTCCCCAAGCGCGGCCCGGAGAAGCTTGCGATTGTGGACATTGAATTGAAGATAGCGGTCGAAGGCCTCCTGGGCTTTGGCGAACTGCTTAAGGCTCAACAGCACCAGCCCCGCGCGAAAGTCGAGGCACAGCGCAAAGCGCATATCGGAATACTTTGGCGGGAGCTTCTGGTAGCGCTGGAGCGCCTCGGTCAGCTCGTTGTCCCTGAGCAAGATGTCAATCAGGCGGCACTGGGCAGTAAAGGTTATGTCATCCATCTTGCCCACGGCTAACTTCTTAAGCGCAGATACGGCCTTCTCTTTTGACCCCTCAAAATAGGATTCAAGCGCAAGCAACAGCCGCGTCCGTCTGCGATCCTCAGGGCTGAGGTACCTGTCCTCGGTTGCACTAAGGAGCGAAGCACTCCGGCGGTAGTTCATGAGGCCAAAATAGACCTGCCCGGCCAAGAACCTCGCCCGCACGACCGACGACGGCCTGTGGAGCTGCTCCTTGCGCCGCTCAAACAGCATCGCGCCTGCGAAGTATTCCTTCTGGTCGAGCAACGACTTCATAAGCCCCAAAACGGCGTTGTCCCGAACATCAAACATCTGGTTCGTGAACTTGTTCTGGTCAAAAGTCCCGAAGAACCAGT
>QMNL01000232.1 GCA_003647755.1 Candidatus Coatesiibacteriota bacterium | reverse complement strand
TCTCTCAGAGCGTCTTCTGGGCTCATCCTTGAGCTAGCGGCGGCGCTACGAAGAGCGTTCACAACCTCATAAAGCCACAATACAGGGGCTACAAGTTCTATTGAACCACCGATCGCGCCCGAGAGAAGCCCGAGAGCGGCCTCGGCATGACCCTGATCCTCGTCACGGAATTCCCATTTCAACGCGATGCAAGCATCAATGACCACCCTGGTCGGCATCAGCGTCTGCCCTCTTCCACGAGCTCCTTCACGGAACCCTCCAGCGGGGGCATTTCCATTCTGCGTCGCTTGAAATACTCGAGTATCTTCTTCTTTTTCTCCTCAGTAAGAACCGTTTGAGAGCTTTCCCCGGTCTCATCGGGAAAGATGACCAAGATGTCAACCGGACCCTGGAGGTCCCAAATGTCTGACAATTCCACCTTGCCATTCTCATAAACGCCCTTAACCGCCTTCATTTACATTGCTCCTTTCAAACTAATCTGGACTGGTCCGTCTCCGGATTACCCGTCTTCGGCGCTAACTTAAAGTCAACCTGATAATACATCAAATCAATGTCCGGCGTCATCTTCAAGGCAAAGAGGAGATTGGCGGTTCTTTTGAGGTTGTGATGGCTTTCTCCTACCCTAGCGATTCAGTCTCCCACCTCGCTCTACGGCACCTCGATGCTGTCCAGGATCGTCTTCACGATGTCGTCAGTCGTCTTCTCCTGCGCCTCGGCCTCATACGTAAGGATTATCCGGTGCCTCAGGATGTCCGGCGCTATCGACTTGATGTCATCGGGCGTTACGTAGCCGCGATGCATCAGGAAAGCGTGCGTCTTGGCCGCCTTGGTGATGTAGATCGACGCGCGAGGCGACGCACCATACTCAATCATCGGCGTCAGATCGTGCAGGCCATATCGGCCGGGTGTGCGAGTTGCGAAGACTATCTCCACGATGTAGTCCTTCAGCTTCTCCTCCATGTATATCTCGTTGACGAGCTTCCTAGCATCAAGTATCTGCTCAGGCTCAACCACCGGCCTCACGCTGGGCGCCTCGCCAGTTGTCATCAGGTCCACTATTGCCCGCTCCTCCTGTTTACTGGGGTATGAAATGAGCACCTTAAGCATGAACCTATCGACCTGCGCCTCGGGCAGCGGATATGTCCCCTCCTGCTCGATCGGGTTCTGCGTGGCGAGCACCAAGAACGGCTCCTCAAGCGGATATGTCTCTTTCCCTATCGTTACCTGTCGCTCCTGCATCGCCTCCAAGAGCGCACTTTGGACCTTGGCAGGAGCACGGTTGATCTCGTCGGCCAGTATGATGTTTGAAAAAAGCGGGCCTTTATGAGGCGCGAACTCGCCGCTCTTTTGGTTATAGACCATCGTGCCGATGAGGTCGGCCGGCAAAAGGTCTGGTGTGAACTGAATCCTCTGGAAACCAGCGTTGATTGCTCCAGCAAGCGATTTCACCGACAGCGTCTTCGCAAGGCCCGGAACGCCCTCCAACAGGATGTGCCCGTCAGCCAGAAGCCCAATCAATAGCCGATTTATGATCAGGTCCTGCCCAACAATTACCTTGCGAATCTCGCCCAAAATGTCGTCAACAAAAGCGCTTTGTTGCTTTACCCGCTCATGCAGCTCCTTAATCAGAACGTCCATCGCGATATACCTCCAGAATGAGTTTGAGACATGATTCCTAAGGTATAACAACCGACATGGCCGTTCGACACAACCCCGTCAACTGGGGCGGACAGGCCACCAGCGACCTGTATGCACATGCCGCTTTGGTTTTTTAATTTCTGCCGGCGGCCGTTCACCGGACGACGTAGAACGGGAAAGGGACGCTCTCTCGTCCGGCGTCGTTGATGGCGACTATCGAAAGCAGGTAATCGCCCGCCGGATACCCCGGTGTGAGGACCATGCTCCCTGTATAGCGCATGTCCCCGGCCACCTCGTCGTCCCCCTGGCCGTCATCATGCAGAGTCAGGACGCCGTTGCCCATGAAGCGAAGCTCCACACGATCGATGCTCGAACCATCCATGAAATCATCGACATCGGCGATGCAGACCAGCTTCCCACCGCCCTCCTGCGTGATTGAGGTAGTGTCGAAGCCACCGCTAATTACGACAGAACTCGCCGGATCGCCGGTGGCTCCCATCCCGGGATACGCACCCCAAAGAACTGTATTGCCCGAGTTCGTTGGGGTCCCATCGATCCTCATGTAGGGCCAGACATTGCTCGAGGCGCTTTGGGCATCTTCCGCCACGATCTCGAAGACGTAAATCCCGGCCGGTGCTGAATCTACGTAGAACTGGTTCCCGTAAACGCCATCGCCAACGCTGTTGTCGTTGTGCTGACCGTCATCAAGAAGCTCAAGCGAGCTGATCTGCCCCTGCTCTAGCGTGCTCACAAATGCGAGAACTGAGCTTATGTCCGAGGCGCCGTCAGCGTCATAGACCTCCGCCCGAACGGTTACGTAACCAGATTCGCCAGCGGAGAGATGGCCGCCCGCGAAGCCCGCCCACTTCACCACCGGTGCGCTGTTGCTCACCCCTCGTCCCCTGAGAGCAACTTTGCAGAACTCCTCATTGGGGTCTGGATCGTTTGTCTCAATGGTCATCGTGCCCGAGATGAGGCCGCTACGAGTTGGCTTGAACCTGACGTTCACAAACAGGTCCTCGCCAGCAGCGATCGTTCGCGGAAAGGACGGCGTTGTAACTTGGAAACTGGGCTCATCGCACGTCAACCGGTTGACAAGCAACGGCAGCGCGCCGATGTTGCTCACCCGAAGCACCCAGTCCCTGCTGCATCCGAGGTTGACGTTGCCGAAGTTGTAGCTCTCGGCGGAAAGGTCCAGGTCCTGCTCGGCCACAAGGGGACTGTAGACTGTCAGGAGCTTGTAGGTGATGAAATATTCCTGCGCCGCGGTGCGCTGCTTTGTGGACCACGTATCATAAACAATTGCGAGATGGCCCGCCTCGGGATTGGTGTAGTTGTATCCGCAGCCCATGATCGCGTGCTGGTCATAGGAACCAGGGTCCATCTTAGTTATGCCAAACACGGAGGGATCGCCCTCATCGATCTTGCCCTTAAATATGCTGTAGTCCCGCTCATCAGGAAACACGTAACAGTTAAAGCCCTTGTAGCCGTGCGCCTGCGCCACCCTCACGATTGCTCCCGCAAGCTGTTCAGTATAGACGCCATAATCGTTCTCCTTGCCGCCCGATTTGGGCATGCCGCAGATGTCGGCAACCATATCCGCGAGCTTTCGCGGGATATAGGGTGTGAAAGTGGCACCACCAGGCCCCTGCCAGACAAACGAGTCCGGCTCATAGTGCAGGTTCCGATAGCCCGCGTTGCCGTAGTAGCCAAGCACCATCGTGCCGGACGTGGGACCGCAGCCTCGATACCACGTGTAGCCCTGCGCCTCGGGAAGGACGTTGTAATCCTCCGCTGATCTCACACGCTTGCCCGATAGCACTGCGTTCCACATTCTCGAGAAAGTCCCGGAGAACGAGCGCAGTCGCGAGCCAAAATCGTCTGAGAACCGCTGAATGGCGTCCAGCTTAACGAGCCTCCCCCGCAAGAGGTCCACCACATCCGATGACGTATCCAGGGCGATCTCGTAATAATCAAAACCACCTACATAGATCGGAACCCACGACCCGCCCGCATCAACCGATTCAAGCGCATCGTCAGGCAAAAAGCCCCGGGCAACGCCAACGTCCACCGGCGAATCGCCGTTGGAATACTCGATCAGCGGCGGGAAGTCGCGATTGCCGCCGATCATAATGTAACCGAGCGATGAGCCTTGCTTCTGGACGTCGAACTCGAAGGCGCTAGCCTCGAACTGGAGGTCATAGTAGGTGCGCTCAAGGACGAGCGAGGCGCCGTCCCACTCGGGGTATTGCACCTGTCCAATAGCCTTGTAAGTTGAGGCGGCCCTCAAAGCCTCTTGCGGTGTAACTGGGACGCTTTGGGAATAACCAATTGACAGGAATATGCCTAATGAAAGTCCCAAAAAGCAGAGAGCAACAACAAGCTTCCGCCATAGAAATCCCATATCCTTCTCCTTATTCCTCAGATGAGCACTTGCTTAATCATTGACCGGTCAAAACCCGAAAACAACACATGGCAATATGCGCTCGAGGCGCCCAGCGAGTCAAATCCGACACATTGTTAGCATGTCTCAATGCTAAGGCTCCACCCCTGACAGCTATACCAGCGCTTTGTTGCCTGGTGTCAATAATGGCAGCGAGCTCACGGGACGAACTTGGTGAGAGGTAGGACCAATGGCGGCAGACCGGCTCTCTGCGTGCAGCTATGAGTGAATTCGCGGATGAAGGGCCATGTATTCAGAAGGAGCGTTCCTTGTTTGAAAATCTCGAACAAGGCATCATCTATTTGAACGCTCTTAGA
>QMNL01000231.1 GCA_003647755.1 Candidatus Coatesiibacteriota bacterium | reverse complement strand
TTGAACGAGGGATCAAGCGACACCAGCCGTCCATAGGACGCACCGAAATAGAGGTTGCCAGCCGCGTCAACGGCCGGACTCGAGGCGATCGTCGGACCAGTCGAATAGGTCAGGACATCGCAGTAGTCCTGCGGGCCGATCGCCGATATGGTCGCTGCCCTGGTGTAGAGGTGGCCCATCATTGGCCACTGGTTGCCCGAAATGCTCAGCGAGTATGCTCCCGCGCTCGCTGTGGTCGAGCCTTGGTCAAACAACCTAATGAAGTAATAGGCGCCCTCATCAGGCATGAACACAAATGGCGTGCTCGAATCGCCGGTCCCTACTAGCCCTGTCGTGCAATCGCTCCTGTATATCTCAGCCCCGACCGACGAGCCTGCGGCCGGCGCTATCGTGATGATGTAATCGATATAGGCTTCGCCCCTGAAGTAGAACCAGTCCTCGTCCGAGGCGAACGGAATGAGGTTATGGCCCCCATAGACCGTGCCATCTGTCCAGACGAGGCGAGCGTCGATGCACGTGTCGTCTGGCTCGAAACCGTCGTAGATGTCAGGCCCCTCGAAGAGGCCGCTGCCCGTGGGATACCTGACCTGGCAGCCATCAGAATCCACGAACTCGAAGAAGAATGTCCAATGTCCCGGCTCAAGCCTCATCGTGGCGGAGTAATCCCCGTTGTCCGCCGTGCCCGAGCTGAGCTGCATCGCGTATTTCGTCGCACCAACGGTCAGCGTCGCCGATGACGGCGCAAACCCGTCGAAGTCCTCGAAGTGAACCGTGAATGTATAATCATCAAGCGGCCCACCCATCGCCGGCTCGACCGACTCGTCGGAGAGAATCGGCATCCCCTGCCTCAGCGCCGAGGCGCCTCCTCTAGTTGCTGCCCAGATACCAACGCAGGGCTGATAGCACAGGTCGTAAACGTTGCCGTTGATAAGTCCACTGTTGGTCGGCAGAAAGCGTGTGCCCGCCATGGCTGATTTGTCGAACTTGGTCAGGCCGCGGCTTGTGGCGATCCAGAACCAATTGCCAGAGCCCTGAATCATTGCGTTGATGGCGTTGCTGCCGAGGCCAGAGCCCGGCGTGCTCGTCCTGATTGACGTCCAGGTGTTAGGCAGGTCAAGGATACTGATGCCGTTGGTCGTGCCGATCCAGATCGAGCCATCACTATCTACGAGAAGACTGCGCACATTCTCAGAAACAATGCCGCTGTTACTCGTATCATAGGTAGTCCAGCTGTCGTTCACGACGTCCAAAACCGCAACACCCCAGTTCGTCCCAACCCAGAGATAGTAACCACCATCCCTCACCTCGGCGGCAAGGCTCGTTATGTAGTTGGAGGGAAGGCCGCTGTTCGCTGTTGTATATGTGTCCCAGTGCACGGTTGAACCGGTCGTGTAACACGCCAGACCATTGTCCGTGCCAAACCAAGTCATTATGACGCCACCGGTCGCAGGCCTCGGGTCAAGCGCGACCGCCATCACGTGGTTGGACGGTAGGCCTCCGCCCGTGTTAGTTGCATTGAACGTCTCCCAGACCGAGCCCTTATCAAAGAAACTGACGCCCAAGTTCGTCGCAAACCAAACAGCGTCCCCATTGCCCCCATAGCCCGTGCCCAACCAGGTCGGGCCCTCGGTGCTCCTGTTATCCAGCACTATGTCATTTATATAGTTGGAAGCGATCGCATTGCTAGCAGCGTACGAGTAGGTCTCCCAGCTCCCCGGCAGACCCTCGTTCGCATTCCAACCCGCGAGCAGGTTGGCGCCCGCTCCATAGGTTCCAAACCATATCTCCCCCTCCTGAGAGGCAATGGCACGAACGTCATTTGACGCAAGCGCTCCCTCCCGAAAACAGGACCAGCCACCATCAAACTCACAGAGCCCGCCCTGCGTCCCAGCAACGAGGTCGCTTCCGGTGTCGAAGACGTCCCTCACGTCGTCCGAGCAGAGGTCTCCGCCAGTGTTCGCAGTCGTGTAAGAGCTCCACGTCCCGCCGGTAAGGTCATAGACGGTTATGCCGAGCGCAGACCACAGCCATATCTCGCCATCAACAGCAATTATCCCTCGTAAATCGTTCGAGAGAAAATCAGGATCAGTCCAGGTCCCGTAAGTATCCCAGTTGTTGTTCAGGTCAACCCGCGCCGCCCCGTTGTCGGTCGTGAACCATATCCAGCAGCAGGGAACCTCGAGAACACCTGTTACGAAGTTCGACGGAAGACCATCGGCGGTCGTATACGTCCCGTAAGTCCACGGATCAAAGTTCATGTTGATCTGCGTGACACCAGACTCAGTGCCGACCCAGGCCCGCTCGTGCGTGTCGAAATAAATGCAGTTGATGCTGTTTGATGCGAGCCCATCCGCGGTGCTGTAAACGTCCCACGTGCCCGTATCCACGTCATAGACAGCGATACCAGCATTCTGCGTTCCGATCCAAACCTCGCCGGTGCCCGGCCGCGCCTGTATCGCCGTAATCTGGTTGGAAGGCAGCGGCGAATTCGACACCGTGAACGTCGAAATACCGAACTCCCACGCATTGCCGGACGAGGTGTCGATCACGTTGATTCCCTCGTTGCAGCCCAGCCAAACTGTGTCTGAAGGCCCTACTGCGACGGAGGTAAACGAGTTCGTCAAGAGCTCATCCCTAATCCAGACACGCACAGTGGCGCTGGTGTCCTCCTCGTCAGAGTAAAGGTCAGGTTGAGACTTCAGAAACTTGTCAAGCTCAAAAGAGCCGAGGTCCCAGAGCAGAGTCCCGCCGCCATTGGTTACGGCCCAAAGCGAGTCCCCTTCGCCAGAAACGGCGTTAATGTCGTCACTGTTTAGGCGAACATACCATTCCTGGCCTAAGGCCGCCGATCCTCCCAGGCAAAACAGCACGATCAGCAATACTAGTAGCCTATCTCGCATTACAAATCCTCCAACGCAGATTTGGTTAGAACGCGGTTAATATCAATGATGTCCTTATTCTATGACTATGTTCAATACGGCAATGTCGGAAAGAAGGTCATATCGCGTGCCAGCAGCAACAACTGCACCAAAAATCACATACTCCCCACGCTCAACGCCATCACCAACACAGAAGTCCAGAAGCGTAACCGGCCCGAGCTTGGATGCCTCCCCGAGCTTCAGCGTGATGGCCTGCGGAGCCAGTGTCCAGTTGGGGTAGAAGCACAGCGTGTCTGAACCAGCCAGCCGAACAGCCACATAGACGTCAGCTGTCTTCGCATCGCCGGGGTTGTCTAACCAGCCGGAGACGATCAGCCGATCGCTAGTGCTGAGCTTTGAGCCAGTGCTCGCCAGCCTAATCGTGGGCGGCATCTCGTCTGCGCCCTCGCCCCTCACGGTGGCAACAAGGCTCGATGCGTTCGGATCGTCGCTCTGAACCGTAACAGTATCCTGGAAGGCACCGCTCTCGCTTGGAGCAAACGTGATCGGGACGTCCAGATGTCCACCCGCATCGATCGCAACCGGCGCTCTGAAATCTGCCCGGAACCACTGCGTCGTTGTCGAGACGCTCTCAACGCTCACCGGCGAATCACCAGTGTTGACCAAGCGCATATTCCAAGCCCTTGTCTTGTCAATCACCACCGTTCCAAAGTCGTGCTCATCCTCAAGGAGCGCAAGGGACGGCCCAGAAGGATTGTACTGGACGACGGCGTCCGCCTGCGAGGGGATCGCCTCTTTCCTGCCGACTCTGTCAGTCGCAACTGTGTAGAACGAGTATGTGCCCACACCCTCATCCGGCGTGAACTCAAAGGTTCCCGTATCCTTGCCCCAAATACTGTCAAAGCGCGAATACTCGCCATCCTCGAACGAATACCATAGCTCAACGCACATAACGCCAGAGGCATCGTCACTTGCCTCGAAACTGACGAGAATCGGCAGCAACATCGCAGTGGCCGGAGCGCTCGCCGACGATTCCGGCGGAGCGAGGTCCAGCATCACCGAACAATCCGCATACTGGGGCGGAAGCTCCTTGTTACCCGCCCTGTCAACCGCAAGAGTGTAGAACTCGTAGTATCCACCGCCCTCGATCGGCGAGAAGGAGAAAGAGCCTCCCTCGGGCGTGCCGATATATTGGTCTTCCGACTCGGTCCAATCGCCCTGGTTGTAGCGATAATACAGGACTATGGTCTCAAGCCCACTTCCCTCGTCAGTCGAGGCGAACTCAACCCTGAATGGCGATAACTGCCCCGTAGACTCGCACCAAGAATTCGACTGAGGCGGAACTGTCTCGTAATAGACAGCTGCTCCCGAATCATCCGTAAGCGGCGTAACGTTGCCGGAGTAGTCCTCGCCGACAGCGGCAAGCCGATAGAGGCCTTCTCCCTGGAGGAAATCGAACTTGAACTCTCCCTCCCGGTACTGGGAGGAATAGCCCGTCGCAACCCAGCCGCCTGTTTTG
>QMNL01000230.1 GCA_003647755.1 Candidatus Coatesiibacteriota bacterium | reverse complement strand
GAATCTGTCTATTGGAGCGCGGTGTCAAGCCACCGCAAATGAAAGCGGCGTCAAGCCGCCGCACTCCAAAGTCACCCCACGGGTAGAACTTACAGACCGATGCGTGCCCAAGCCATAGCCTCTGCGCAGTGGCAAAGCGTGTTTATCCCACCATCTGCCTTGCCATTAATCTGAATTGGAGCGCGAGGAGTTTCGCTATTTTACTTCCGGGTCCTTCGGCGAACTTTCTTGCTAGAGGCGGCTCGACAGCAGCTGCGAGGCTGCCATGCGCCTAAGAGGACTGGTTGAGTAGCCGTAGGTGCCGGCTCAACCGCCAGCCAATGGGCTGAATACGGGATAGGAGCCGATAAGGCCTGAAGGGCGGAAAGCTGAATAGGCCCATGCAAGCCGTCAGGCACAGCGTGGAGTGCCAGGCCGGCGGGATCGCTAAGAAGGGGTGCGGGTGGGCACGTAGGTTTCGGGGATGTTCTGCCTAAGGTTAACAGGGGGGAATATATGGGCTAATGATCTCATCAAAACCGTTCGATAAGTACTACTTGTAGTGATCATTGGACCAACGCATTTTGTAACACGATACCTTCATATTTGCGATAATGGGAGCATGGTATGAGGCGCATTGGTTTTCTGGTTTTGCTGGTGATCTTAGTGATCGCAATCGCTGGCTTTTGTGCGGCCCGCCAGGGATTGCGCAGTCCCAAGCTGGCTGCCTACAACGGCGGGTTCTTCTCGATCAACATCCCTCGCGGATGGGAGGTCATCACCGCCGGTCAGTGCAGTTCGTTCTCATTCCTCGTTCGTGACCCGAAAAGCCCGCTGCGGCAGATATTCTTCTTCGGCGAGGTGGGACCTGTTTATCTCAGCGAACAGCAGCGGCAGATCGACCTTAACTACATGCGCATGGGCGGATATCCAGTTTCATGGGTGGACATGCCGTCCGTCACGCCGCTTTCGCCGGCGAATTTCCTCGCGAGTTTCTCCAAGATCGCTAAGAGCAAGACGGCACAGCAGTTCATGCCGCAGTGCCCGAGGCTCGAGAACTTCCAGACCATATCAGTGCTGCCTCAGCCGTCGGCAATGCAGGGAGGGCAAACGGCTCTTGTCAGAGGTCTCTTCACCAAGAATGGCGGGGTCGGTCAGGGTCTGTTCGTCGCCACGGTCGCGCCGCTTTCGCCGATGAATGGCGGGCCAGGCTCCGGCATTGGTTATGGCTTTCTCATTGCTGGCATCACGGCCCCCAAGCGAGAGTTCGCAAGCTTGGAGCCGATCTTGAGCGCCTCGCTCAGAAGTTACAACATCGCCAGCAGCTACGTGGCGAAGTGTCTTCAGATGCAGGCTCGCACCTACGCTGGGATCATGAAGGCCGGCCAGACGCTTCGCGAGACTTCGGACATGATCGTCAACGGCTGGCAGAAACGGCAGAAAGTTGACGACATCATCGCGGAGAAGCGGTCCGATGCGATGCTGGGCAAGGAGAGACTTTACGACCCCGAGACGGGCGAGGTTTATGAGTTTGATAACGGCTTTTACGACACCTATAAGCTACATCGGCAGCGATACGAGATGAGCAACCTTCAGCGGCTTCCAGCCAACAACTACGAGCTCTGGATGAAGCCCGTGCTGAACGGCCCTCGCCACCTGCATTGAGGCCGGGCAACGATCCGCGAGCACTGGAGCGTTCGGTTACGCAATTCAAGCGTCATTGATACGGCTGAATCCTTAGTTGAAATGTTTGTCATCGGCGGTGCGGTTAGCGACGTCGGCTGGAAGGCACTGTTGGCCATTCTCATTGAGTCTCTTTGTTTAGCAAGAGCATCTGTTTGTCAGCTAGACCGCCGATCCCCTTGCGCGGGAGGTCCTTAGGCATCCTATTCACTCTTGGGTCAAGGGAATCGAACCCCCTAAATGGTCTTGCGAGCCGCCTGCGAGCCAGCTCCGCGTATTCGGGGTTAAGCTCGATTCCTATGCAACGTCTGTTCAGAACTTGGCACACTCGTAGGGTTGTGCCGCTGCCGAAAAAGGGATCAAGGATGAGGTCATCCTCGTCTGAAGAGGCAAGCACCATTCGCGCGACCAAGGCCTCGGGCTTTTGAGTCGGGTGATCCTCCCTTTCTGGATTCGAGTAGTGAACGTGCGAAAATGTCCATACGTCGCCAGGATTTGCTCCAGCCATATTGTTTCGGTCCCGGTAATACTTCTGTGGGACCCGGACAGCATCCAGGTTAAACTTGAAGTCACCGGTTTTAGTAAACATGAGGATGTCGTCGTGCCGTGGAGAAAATCCCCGAGTTCTCCCCACACCTTGCGTGTAATGCCACGTTATCCAACTGTTGAAGTGCATCCCTAATCGTTGATCGAGAATGTCGTATAGGTACGAGATGAACCTGAACCCCATGAATACATAGATGGTGCCGTGAGGTGCAAGTATGCGGTCGGCCTCCTGCAGCCATTTCTCAGAGAACTCTAGATACTCTTTGAACCCCTTGACGTCGTGGTTATTGCCGTAGTTTTTCCCCAGGTTGTAGGGAGGGTCGGCGATGATGAGATCAACTGACTCCGACTCTATCATTCTCAGTAGTTCGAGAGAGTCGCCAGTCTTTATCTCGATGTTACTCATCGGTCTTGATCCATTCATACGTTTTGGCCAGCTTAAGCCACTCAGCAAAGCCTTTCTTGGAACGGATGAACTTCCTATCGAGAAGCTGACAGAACTCCCATGTTGTTCGTTTCGTCAAGGTTACGTAGTGAATGTCTCTCACCTGTAGCTGGCCGCTACCGAGAGCAGGATTGTAGCTGATGTCAGCGCTGGACAAGTACTTTAGATCATATGCGTTATAGGCCACCACCTCCATAATGCCCTCCATCAAGCCGGTTCTGTCGTTCTTGGTCGAGTACACCTTGTGCTTCAAGGAAAGAATGATGAAAATGTAGTCGGGGTCCTGGACGTATGCAGTCCTGATCCTCTTGAATGCAGTGATATTTGGAGATTTCCCGCTCGATTCAATGTCTTCTGCAGTAGCCTTGACATCTACCTCTGCGGTAATTCCACTTTCGGTCTTTCGCTGTCTCTTGAACTGCAGAACCACGTCGGCCATGTAGAGTCGCTCTTTTGCCTCTATGTTGATGAGGGAATACCGGTTGTTCTTATCCTCAAGGACGTCTTGAAATATCTCGATGGCCCAAGCTTCGACGAATGGGCCGGCAATCTTATTGATGTTCTCCATCGGTAGGCCGAGCTTCAGATTCGTATTGATCACGATTCTGTTTCTCCCGGCCTCAACTGCCTCTTTCATGATTCCCTCGATTGAAGTCGTGACAAATGCGGAGCACTCGTCGTAGTCATCGCACTGCTCGGGTATCTTCAGCGTAATATCTTCGTACTTCACTTGTCAACCCGCCTTTGTTTTATGCCCAACAATAGCTAGATTGATCCGTATAACATGCGGAGCTCTGGTTTCCTGTCCGCATAACACGCCGTGGGATTTCTCGCCAGACTCGCGCTAACCTTTGTGTATCCAATTTCTTGCACCCTGTCCAGCGGGTTATTATCACATCTTGTGCAGATCGGCATGATAAGCTTCTCCTCCCTCTCAACGTCAGCGACCTGCACACTCGTGAAGCCTTCTCTGAGGAGTTTACCGTATAGTGGGGCGCGGGGGTCAAGAACGAGACTATTTCAGGGACGCTTTCTGGCGGTCAGTGGGTAAACTGAGAGCTGACTGAAACGGCACTTGAACCGTGTTAGGCGTTTGCCTTAATAGCCCTCAACCATAAAATCATCAGTCTTCGCATTGGCTATCGTTCAGGCCAGGCTCCCGTCCCTACTGGCGCACAAATCAGGACTGCAACACTAATCGGGAGTTGGAAATGAGAAGATTCCGGCCCCAGACTGGCCGCCGACGAGGCGCAGTTGGTATGGTCCGCGTTCTGCAAAGAGTAATTGGGCACTGCGTAGGCGGCCACACAGACCACCAACACAATTATCAGTCCAACTGCGATCGCAAGCACCGCCTCAAGACTCAGTCTCACGTCAAATCACCTCTCAAAACTCTTGCTTCGACTAATTGTGCCGGGGCCGCCTCAGAAAGCGTAGCTAAAGGGCGTCAGACAGCAGCTCGCCGGTTTTCCGCAAACTTGCGTTACTTATGAATAATTTACCTTAATTAAGCGGTATTGTCAATGTTTGGTGAGCCCCCAATAATCAGACTAATGGCAAGGCAGATGGTGCGAACACGCTTTGCCGCTGCGCAGAGGTTGTGAGTTCGGTACGCATGGGTCTGTAAGTTACACCCGCAGGGTGACTTTGGAGTGCGGCGTCTTGACGCCGCTTTCATTTGCGGTGGCTTGACACCGCGCTCTACTAATAGACAGTTTTATCTCTTTCCGAATGGCGATTGCTGCAGCGATGATTGACATAGGTGATTGACATAG
>QMNL01000229.1 GCA_003647755.1 Candidatus Coatesiibacteriota bacterium | reverse complement strand
GACGCGAACATCAAGTTCACGCTGATGGATGACGGCTATGGTGTCGATTTGGCCAGCATCGAGGTTGAGGTCGTTGACGCATACGGTCGGAACATCACAGCCTCAACGATCGCGACGAGCGTAAACGATGATGGCAGTGTTGATGTAGTGTTTGAGCCTGGCAGATTCTATGCTTATGAAGACACTATTACGGTTTACGTTACGGCCTGTGATCTGGTGCCATCCGAGGTGCCTGGCAATTGCACGAATTGCATCGAAACGCCTGAATCATGGAGCTTCTCGGTTACCCCAAGACAGGTGCCCGAACTCTCTGACGGCTCCGTAACGCCTGAAGTCGGCTATGTGCCGGCCAACACCGAGTTCACCTATGAGGTGACCTACTCCAGCGCAACGGCCCAGGTCCCAACCACCAAGCTCGTCTATATCGACGGGACTTCGCACCCGATGGAGCTCGTCGCGGGCGACGCGTGGAACGGAACATATCAGTATGTAACCTCAGGGCTGGCAGAGGGTGTGCATGAGTATTACTTCCTGTTCGCGACGGACAGCGGAGACCAGGCAAGGTGGCCGGCTGTTGGTTCAGAGGAAGGGCCTACGGTGAATGCGAAGATGAGCACGACGTTGACTTGTAGCGTCCTGCCCGAGGAGCCGAAGGTCCACGACACGCTTGTCATCTCTGGCACGTTGGGCACAGGCGCAACCGATGAGACGATCCAGATCAATGTAACTAATCCGGTCGGATCGTTCATGGGGGCGGTAGTTACCACCGATGACGGCGACTATGTCTATGAGGCGTCGGCGTCGGTCATCGGGCCTTGGTCGGTGAGCGCATTCTGGGCTGGCAACGACGATTATGCTTCGGTCGAGAGCTCCATTGTCGAGTTTGATGTTGGCAAGATTCCTACCTCGCTTGATCTTGCGGTTACGCCTCAGTCGATCAGGCTTGGTGAGACAGTTGACGTAACCGGGCGGTTGAATGCTGAGCCAGCCTTCAATGATGGTGTTGTCTATCTTGAGCTGACCAACCCAGCTGGCGAGCGTTCTGACGACATCGAGGTGGAGCTGCTGCCGGACAGCTCGTTCGAGCTTCCAAACTTCGACGTGCTGACGCTCATCGGAACCTGGCAGATAGTGGCCAAGTTTGATGGGACAAGCGAGTATGAGGCCTCGGAGTCCGACCCGGTGACGGTGGTCGTTACCGGCGGAGACGCTGCCATCTTGTTGGAGGGCTACTCCGATGAGACAAGGGCTCGGAACGACAGGCACCGCACGATGGAGTTCGTATATGAAACGCTCCGGAGAAGAGGCTTGAGCCACGATGACATCTATTATCTGACGAACATGGAGCAGTCGAAGTATGCGGATGGGCCGTGTAACGGGACTAGCTACGACAACGTCATCACACAGCTTGCCGATAGGATTCAGGCTGGCAACGCACCAGGCACTCTGTATCTGGTGATGATAGGCGAGTCGGCAAGCGAGGGAGCGTTCTTCACGCTGGAGGTGGCTGACCATCTGTCGAATGCGAAGCTGCGCAGCGATATCGAGACGTTGAAGAGCCTTGCTCCGGCTATGAAGACGGTTGGCGTTATGGCGTTTGACGCTTCGCAGCGGTTTGCGGAGTATCTCGGTGAGATGGATGATAGTGTGTTTATCTCGACGGCTGCGGAGCCTGATGGTTACACTTATCCGGACCCGGGCACGGAGAATGGCGACCTGTTCGTTGCTGAGTTCTTCTCCGCAATTGCTTCTGACAAGAGCGTCAGCACAGCCTTTGATATGGCGTATAATTCGGCCAAGGTCCTGCATCAGACACAGGAGCCGATGATCTTCGATAGCGCTGGCCTAGCGCCTACCACGAGCATCGGCAGCTGGACAATCAGAGGCGACATGGCTCCGGTCATAATTGACTATGCTGAGGGCACTACCTTTGCTGAGAGCGCCACTCCTACGACGGTTGACCTTTGGGTCAGGGCTGAGGACGATTTGATGATCTCGCAGGTCTATGCTCTCATAATGCCCGAGGGCTATGACCCGAGCGCAGAGCCGTTCACGAGCGCCTCGTCGGCGGAGCCGATCGCTCTTACGAGGCAGGTTGGCGGTTACTGGACAGGCGACTTCAACATAACGGTGCCAGGCGCCTACAAGGTCGCGTATGAGGCGGTGGACAATGTTGGGAATGTGTCCGAGCTCGCCCATACAACTTGGGCTATGGCGACGTTGGACATCGAGCTTGAGCTCAATGGCTATATCTTCCATCCGGGTGACACGCTTCAGGTTAGCGTGGGTTACACCAATGGTACCCACACGGCCGTTGCGGTCGATCTGTTCCTTGTGGCTCAGTTCCCCGATGGTCGATACCTGTTCATAAGCGGTCTGTTCGGGCCTTCTTGGGATGTCTCCTCGCCGTATTGGTCAGGCTTCCTGCCGGCTGGTCATGAGGAGCCGTTCCCGATCTTCTGGCTGCCTATACCTCAGGTCGGCGGGCTGGAGGGCACCTACTACTGGACGGCTGCGTTCGTTGAACCGGGCACTACCTGGAACATCATTGCTGCCACGGAGCCCAAGGCGATGCAGATTGTCCCCTAATTTTGGATGAGTTTTGGTAATCAATCGAGGAGGGGATCGGCCTTTGCTGGTCCCCTCCTTTTCTTATTTTTGCTCCTGCTATTCCTGCCCGGCTGTCAGAATGAGGCGGACAGACGGCAAGAGGCCTACGATTCGCTGAAGGCCTGCGTCAATGCTTACTGGCAGGCGAGGGTCTCGGGCAAGATATGGCAGAAGGACACCGACACCTGCTGCCCGTCAATCGAGGTGAAGGGGCAGGATGGCAAGCTAGAGCGGCGGGACCCCGTCGCACCGCAGATCAGTATCGAGCGCTTTGAGATCAGGCAGCTGCATTTGAATAGAGACCAAAAGCGAGCCGAGGTCAAGGTCTGGCTGGAGTATAGCATCCCCCTCATACCAACCTCGCTCACCAACGTTGTTACCGAACGATGGGAGCGGCGCGACCGGGCCTGGCATCGTGTGCGCTCGAACCTGAACGGTATCCTTGTGGGGGCAGGCCGAGCAGAGTAGCCGCAAGGCTAGAGCGGGGCATGCTCAGTGAGTCCCAGATGCTAGTGCACTGACTGCCGGCCAGCTGATTGGGACAACCTCGGGCGCTACCTCTTAATCGCGTGTTCCAGGGACTTTCCCAATCTCTCAGCGCCGTTGTCGATGAGCTCAAGCTGCACAACGAGAGCAAATACCTTCTGGGCCTCGTCCCGCGATAGGTTGAGGAGGCGTGGCACGTCCTTTTCGGTCGTTACCATGAAATCGAAGCCGCCCGACTGACGGCGAGCGACGAGGCGCTCTACCTCCCTTTTCGTGAAGATGTGATGGTCGGCAAACGGAACGCCTGTTACCACTGCTCCGAGCTCAGAGAGCGTTGCGAAGAAACTATTGGGACGTGCAATGCCGCAGACTGCCAGAACCTTCTTTGCGCTGAGGTGGCTCAAGAGGAGGAGTTGTTGGTCGGAGACGCGCCTGAGTCCGGTGGGGCGATGGACGGAGTGGATGAGTGTGATGTCGGGGTTGTGCAGGCGAATCGCCTCGTCTGTTGCTGCAAGTTGATCAGGCGTGCATTGGTCCGTTCGGGAGACTATGGCTACCTTGGCCCGTTGGATAGCCCACACCGGTTCTCGGAGCAGGCCTCGTGGGAGCAGGCGCCCGTTGGCGAACGGGCTCCTCGCATCGAACATCAGGATGTCCAGGTCCCTTTGCAGCCGCAGGTGGCCAAACCCGTCATCCATGACGAGCACGTCGGGAGCGAACCTGTCGCAGGCCGCCCTTGCCGCTGCTGCCCTGTTCTGGCTCACAACGATAGGCAAATCAGGCATGTGGCTCGCAATGGTCAAGACCTCGTCGCCGAAACGAGCGAGCGCTTGCCTCGGCCCAAGGGCTTCAAGCTCGGCTGCCGTGAGAACACGCACCGCCCGCTCACGGCGGCCATAGCCTCGCGAGAGCAGCGCCGGGCGCCTCCCCATCTCTCGGAGAAGCTGGCAGACGAGTATGACAGCTGGCGTCTTGCCAGTGCCGCCGGCAGTGATATTACCCACGCAGACCGTTGGACACGGCGGACGATAGGTCTTCAGCCTTCCGGTCTCGTATAGCCAATTTCTGATTGCCACTCCGTTGCCGTAGGCGACCGAGAGTGGCTCCAGCAGACCCAGAATGGCCGTCGTTAAGAAATTGAGGGACCGCGACAATATCCCAGCGTTCTTCTCCGCCTCAACTGGTATCGCGAGGCCCGGGTCGAGGCGCGCAAGCAGGGCAGCCTTCAGGCGCGAGGCAAGCGATGGAAATGGTCTGGACGTCACAGCAATCTTCCCTTTCCGAAGAAGCCGTCGCGCTCAAGCATCGCGACGGTCCTCTCGGTCGCGCCTCG
>QMNL01000228.1 GCA_003647755.1 Candidatus Coatesiibacteriota bacterium | reverse complement strand
GAGAGGTTCGTAAAGACAGACGAGAAAAAGCCAACTTGGAAAGGCTTTGCTGCCCCGCTTCACGTTTTAGCCAAACCTCGATACATGCGCATGTCGAGAGAGAAGCTGAACTACTACCTGAATGTGAAGTAAGTCTTTCAACCTTAATTGTCCTCAAGCCCTTAGCAGTCGCTCTACAGCCGCCACGACCTCCTCCACGCTGATCCCGAGAAGACATTTGAGGCTGGGACAAAAGCGCTGCTCGCAGGGGCTGCACTCCACAGGATGTGAAAGCACCGCCACGTTATCTCCGGGCGGTCGCCACACCGAGACATCGTTCGTCCCGCTGAAGATGATTACTGTCGGAACGCCAACACGGGCAGCGATCTGGGCGGGTCCCGAATCATTGCCCAGGAAGAGCCTGGCCCGCGACAGAAGTGCGACGAGCTCTTTCAGGTTTGCCCTGCCGACGAGGTTGAAGGGAGCATGTTGGCAGGACTGCACAATGATCTCAGAACACGTCAGCGTGTCCTCTCCGCCGACGAGCACGGGAAGCAACCGGTGCCTCTCGGCAATCAAGTCGATAGCTCCAGCGTAGCGCTCGGCAGGCCAGGTCTTCGTTGGCATTGAGGCTCCGGGATGGACCACGAAGAACGGGTTGTGAAGGTCTGGATGCCGGTTGAAGAATGCCTCGAGGAGTGCGGGCTCAGGCGAGAGCTCGATCTGCCTTGCCCTCGGCTCTGAGCCCAGGACAGCGGCCACCTTCAGGTTGTGTTCAGTCTCGGGCACATCTCTGCGATACGCTACTGCTGCGCTGAGCAGAAAACTGCCGCCGGCTGAGCTTGCGCCGATCCTCACCGGGACGCGTGCGAGCCAGAGAGCCAAGATCACGCGTGGGTCGCCGCGCGGGTCAATTGCGACATCGAAATCGCCCGCCTTCAGCATTCTGCTGAGGCGCATTACTAGACGGATGGATTGGATGAGCGATGTGCGGGGCGCATAAGGATGGTTATCGACAGGGAGGACATTGTCGACGAATGGGAGATTGGCGATGAGTTCGGCGACCTGTTTGCGGACGATAAGGGTCATGTTTCCGTCCGGGAAGCGTTCCTTGAGCGCCATCGCGGCCGGCAGCGCAGCGAGGACATCGCCGATGCCATCGAGCCTGACGAGGGCTATCTTGGGCGCATCTGGAAGAGATTCGAGAGAGCGTGCTGGATTGCGCCGGAAGAGACCTATCAGCCGATAAACGCCGCCAACGATGATGTCGAAAAACCCGGCCGCGAGCCTCAGCCTTCGCTTGCGGTAGATGTAGCGCGTCATTGCTACTGCCCGCAGACCTCTCGATAAACAGAGAGCGTCTTTGCGGCCGTCTCTTCCCAGGTGAAAAGCGAGGCGCGCTTGCGACCCTTCTCGATCATCTCCGCCCGCAGGCCAGCGTCGTCCCAAAGCACCGCGATGCGCCGGGCAAGCTCCGCAGCGTTCCCGCAGTCAAAGTACATCGCCGCATCCGCGTATATCTCGGACAAGGCGCCTCGTCTGCTTGCGATTACGGGGGTTCCAGCCGCCATCGCCTCAAGCCCAGGGAGGCCAAAGCCCTCATCCCTTGACGGCACGACAACGACGCGCGCTCCCGCCAAGAGAGGCACGACTTCCTCCTCAGACACGTAACCAGTCAGGCGAAGCGGCCAGCGCTTGGTCATATCATCACATCTTCTCAAGAGCTTTTCGCAGCCCCAGCCTCTTAGACCCGCAAGCACTAGTGCGCCGGAAAAGGCCCGCTGGCTCCAAAGCAGCTGCATTGCGTCGAGCAGCGTATCGATCCCCTTACGAGGCTCAATCGTCCCAAAATGCAGGACATAGGGCCGATTAGTTGGCGGCTGGGCGTTGGTAGTTGGCTGTTGGCTCAGGCCGTTATGGGCAGTGGCTTGCCGACCTGCGAAAAACCGGCCCTCGACGCCCTGATGAATGACCGAGATTCTGTCCTCCGGGACGCTGAACAGCTTCCTGATTTGCTCGGCCGTGGCCTGCGAGACAGCTATCACGTGGTCGGCCTCGTGGATGACCTTCGGCAGCGTTCGATAGTGGTATTGTCCGCCAGTTCTGTGCGTCTCGGCTGGATGACTCATGAAGAACAGGTCGTGAATTGTCATTACCTTCTTGCCTTGTCTCTGTGGGAGCACGAAGTTGTTCGGCGTGTGAAACAGATCGACCTGCCCGATCGCGTCCTCCACCGTTGGCCAATGGAAGTGCTCCCACAGCGCCAAAACGGCCTTGCCGGGCCACTTTTTGTGGACAACCGAGACGTTCGGATACTCGGCGAACAAAGCTTTGGGCGGAGCATCCTTATATGAGACCGTGAGCACCATAAGCTCACCCCCCGGGGCCGCCTTCGCAAGCGCCTCGACAAGAGACCGAACGTAGCGCCCAATGCCAGTCGGCTCCTTGAGCATCGCCGACCCATCAATCCCAATTCTCATGGTGGCGGTTCTTGTTTCAACGACTCCAACTCGATCACACTATTCGTCGCCCTCAGCGAAAGGCGTCAGCGCACGCCAACTCTGCCCATCTGATTCCACGATGAGGCAGTGCGTCTCACTAGTCCTGAAGACTCTGCGCTCGGCCACTTCAGATTGCAAAGGCAGGAGCCTGGCCTTTCTGCGACGATGGGCTGCGCCGGATACGATTATGGCCCTGGGGGAGACCAGGTCCATGAACGAGCTCCGCAGAGAAGCCTCATAACCCTCAGGGACGACGAGTATCGTGCTGTTGAGCGCTGAGCCGTATTCGGACAGGAGCGTCTGCGAGGTCCGACCGGCGTCGCCGAGGAATAGGATCGAGAAGTTGCCGAACTCCAGCCTGACCACGAGCGAGTTCTCCGCGAAGGAGCGTAGGCGCAGGCCAGTCAGATTGCCTATCTTCGTTACGGGCAGGCCGAGCTGGCTGATAGCAGAGCGGAACTTATTATATTTCCTGCTGGTGCAGTGGAAATCGCGAAAAACCACCTGGCCGATCTCCAGACTGCCTAGAGCGCCCGAGCGCGCCTCGGCGAGCAGCGAGAAGAGCCCATCGATGCGCTCGCTGTGTGGATTGCTCAGGATGAGGTAGTCGATTCTGTCGATGCCTCGATGCCGCAAGTAGGGCAGCAGGACGTTTCTGCCCACATCCGAGGCGCCGTGCGCGGAGCCTCCGCCATCGATCACCGCCACCTTGCCCCCCGGCGACTCGACAACGGACGAGAAGCCCCGTCCCACGTCGAGAAAAGCCACGCGGAGCAGGCCGGACGGCCATCTCGCCCCCAACAGGACCGAGGCAAATAACAAAGCCGCAGCCGCGACCGTTGCGACAAGTCTCCTTCGCGAGCGGCTGTATAGCAGGGACCACACGAGCACAAGAGCGATGTAGTAACTGATGCAGGTTAGGAGGGAAGGTCTCGCAACCGTCCACGAGCCGTATTTCAACGCCGTAAAGACCATCGCAGCGAAGATTATGGTCGAGGCAATTGCGACGGCGACGAGTTTCTTTCGGGCCGGCCTCTTGATCAGCGCCCAGAGCACAAGGAGAAAGAAGGCCAAGGCCGCGTAGGCGAGGATGGCAGGCGTAGAGACCAAAGAGCGGGCAAGCAGGGAACCACTGCTGAAAGTCCCGGCAAGCCAGTTCATCAGGTGCGCAACCCAGTTTGCGGCCCAGAGGAGCCCGGTGGCGAGAGATTGGCTCGCCGGGAACACCAGGAAAGCTAGCAACAACAGGGGAACCAATGCCGTGGCTACGGGCACGATGTATAGGTTCGCCAAAGGACCGATGAGGCTTATGCGGCCAAACCACCACGCAACGAACGGTGCCGTGAAGATACCTATGACGGGCGTGGTCAGCATCAGGACTGCGATTCTACTGACTGCTTTCTGAAGACGGGCGAGGAGGCTGCCGCCTCTTGCGTGGACACGGCCTGTTCCAGAGGCTCGCCGGCTGAACGGCAGTTCTAATCCAATGGTGCGAAGCCTCTGTCCGGTGTAAGCGGGGAGATTAACGGCGGCAGCGTTGAGCCAGACCGGAGCTTTCGAGAAGACGTATGTCAGACCGACAACGGTCGCAATCGCCGCCACGAAAGAGAGCTGGAAGCCTGCCTCAAAGAGCGCTGCGGGCATCCATATTAAGATAATGATGGCGGCGAGTGCGAGGATACTGAATATCAACCTTTCGCGGTCAATCGCTTTGGCGATCAGAAAGCAGACAACTATGACCGTTGCCCGGACGGTTGCATGTCTCGGGCTCACGACCAGCGAATAGAACAGGACAGGCGCCATTGTTGCGATGCAGGTGAGTCTAAGTCCGAGCGTTCCCGAACGGAAGAGTTGCATAAATAAGAATATCCTTTTGAAGAGAAAGTAGAACATAAATGCCACGAAGCCGACGTGAAGACCAGATATCGCGATGATGTGGGCGACACCTAT
>QMNL01000227.1 GCA_003647755.1 Candidatus Coatesiibacteriota bacterium | reverse complement strand
TGTCTATTGGAGCGCGGTGTCAAGCCACCGCAAATGAAAGCCGCGGCTTGACGCCGCACTCCAAACTCACCCACGGGTGTAGCTTACAGACCGATGGCTGCAGAACTCATAGCCTCTGCGCAGCGGCACGGCGTGTTCATCCCACCGCTGCCTTGCCATGAAGCCTGATTATTGGGGAGCCTGGTGGGGCTTGCACAAGCGCGAAGTGAATCATATCATTTTGACATGGGGATTGATAGGCGAGTGTTTGATATGCTGCTGGACTGGGTTGGCTCTTTCGGGGCTGTTGTGGAGGCCATGGCCATCGGCGAGTCCAACCTGCTCTTCATTTCGGACGATTTTGGCGCTTTAGAGCTTCTGTGGCGGGGGCTGCGCAGCAGGGCGCGGCAGATGCCGGTTGCCGGTGCGTTCGTTGATTTCGGCCGGGCGGCGCTCTCGCCGACTCTGCTGTCGGGCGGGATTGCCCACGCGGTTGATGAGGCATTTGGAGGAGAACAGACCAGAGAGGGTGAGCCGCCAGGGTGGCTGACATCCCCAGCTGCCGTGAGGGCCAAACGAGCGGACATGGCTCTCCGCGCGGAACTGAGCGAAGTCCTTGATAGGTTTGTCTCGAAGTCATCCGATGAACGGCGCCGCCCCGTCCTTCTGATGAAAGATGTGTGCTGTTTGAGAGCGCTCAGGAACTACAAGGGCGTGGGAGACCCATTTCGCGGCCTCGGTGAGGCGCTGGGCAATTTCCCAACGATACAGCTCGTCGTCCTGCAATATGGTCTTAGCCCTGCCGCGGTGTTCGAGACCGCGCATGCTTGTCTCAGCCGGGAGAGCACCAGCGCCAAAGTAATGCCGAGGCTCTCAGCGGACGAGGCCTCGGCGATTGCCTCGCACATCCTCGCCGATGAGCCTTCTGACGAGGCGTCTGGTGCACTCTGTTCGCTGTGCGACGGTCGGCTCTCCTACTTGATGGCATTTTGCGGCCTTCTGGCGGCCAGACGCGTCCCGCTCCACGAGGAGCAGCTCGTTGACGCAATGGTCGAGGCGCTTCTCGACCCGGTGTCGGCGTTGTCGGCCATCTTGAGGTCGCGGATGAGGGATGCGATCTCCAGCGTCCGGGGCGATACGGTGCTGAGGCATATTCTGAGAGTCATGTCGTTTGCTACTCTGCGAAGGCTGCGAAGCACGAGTGATTCGGGGATGAGCGCGTCGGAGGTTGCGTTGCGGATTGGGCGGAGCGTGCCGGCGGCGAGCGATTATTTGAGATGGCTTATGCGTTCGCTTCTGCTGGAGAAGCGGGGCTCAAGATATGTGTTTGGCGATCGATTGCTGAGGCTTTGGGTGAGGCTGGATACACTTGGGGCTGGTGGGACGAGCGGTGTGAAGCGTGAGTTTTTGCGGCAAATGGTTCGTGAGGAGTTGCTCGAGCATCGGCGGGAGGACGAGCCGCCTGCTGTGGAGGCGGCGAGTGGAGAGCCAGGGCCGTCCAAAGCTGAGGCTGAGGAGCGACTCGAGGTCGTGAAGCGCAGGGACGAGCAGTTCCTTGAGTTTGATTGAGGCAAGATCGAGGCAGGATCGAGGCAACATCATAATGGTTTCGCAGGGTGGACGGAGACGAGAGACTTAGGGTTGTGGGGAAGGTGCTCAGGCGCGACTCGAAGGTTGTGGCGGGGTATTTCATGTCGAAAGGGGTGTTGAGAACAGCTCGTGGCGGTACTTTGGGTCGGCGGCCAGTGCTTGGGATAGTGGCGAGTCAGGAGACCCCGCGGGGGCGTTATCCGGAGCTCAGGTCGCGGATTGTTTCCGATCTTTCTTCGGTGGCGGGCATGCATGACCTTGATGTCATGGTGCTGAATGATGTTCCAGCGGGTGTCAAGTTCAATGTGTTACAGCACTCGGATGGCATATATGCGTCATCTTGGGCTGAGCGAGTGTTGTTTGAGGACCTGGCGATAATGGAATACCTTGACTTCCAGATGGTGGAAGAGCTTATGACGGAAGTTGGTGGGAACGGCTGATCCAAGCGGAGTTTAAGGGATGCAAGACAGAGTTGACTACTATTTTGACCAGATCAACAAGAACGACTCACTTCTGCTGAAACTGTCCGAGGCGGGCCTCGACAGGTTCATTGAGGACGAGCTCAGCTTCAACGCGGGGTGCTTCCTGCTCCAGCGGTCCATCGGCGGCTGCATCAATCTTGGGATTCACATCATCACTACGCATGGCTTCCCCAAGCCTGAGAGCTATCACAACATCTTCGACATACTTGCGTCGCAGAAAGTGATTCCGGAAGCGCTGGCCGAGAAGTTGAAGAACGTCGTGTCGATCCGCAACCAGCTGGTCAACCTCGATCCTCAGCTGAACGCTCTGTCCATCTTCAATGCGATCAGGCACGACCTGGCCAACATAGTAGCTTTTGAGAAACACGTGCTCAACTGGCTTCGACCGCCCGGCGTGGAACGCGTTAAACATGAGAACCACGGTCAGAATCGCTAGCCTGAATGGCGCCCGGAAGGCCGTCTAATTGAGGCCTTCCTGTTAAAGACCAGACCTGGGCCTCCCTCAGCCGCCCGTCAAATCTAAAGGTCGAAGTAAAGCGCAACCTCGTATGGGTGCGGTCTGCGCGCTACTGCCTTGACGTCGTTGTCAAGCTTGGTGCTGATCCAGGCATCGAGCACATCGTTCGAGAACACACCACCCTCCAAGAGATACGAGTGATCGGCCTTCAGCGCCTCAAGCGCCTCGTCCAGGCTCTTTGGCACGGGCACTATCTTCGCAAGCACCTCGGCTGGCATCTCAGTGATGTTCGTATCAAACGGGCCGAAGCCCTCCTCGCCCGGGTCAATTTTATGCTTGATCCCGTCCAGACCCGCCATCAGCATTGCTGCCATCGCAAAATATGGGTTCGCCGTCGCATCGCCTGGCCTGAACTCCATGCACTTCGTCTCCGGCGTGTCAGCATAGAGCGGGATCCTGATAGCTGCGGAGCGGTTGCCGGATGAGAAGAAGAGATTTGTTGGCGCCTCGTAGCCGGGGACGAGCCTCCGGTAGGAGTTGGTGCTGGGGTCTGTGAAGGCCAGAAGGGACCTGCCGTGTTTGAGAATGCCGCCCAAATAGTGCAGCGCTACGTCGCTGAGGTTTGCGTAATTGCCCTCTTTGTAGAACACGGGCTTGTTGTCTTTTCTGAGATACTGATGGAAATGCATACCGTTGCCAGCCTCGCCAAAGAACGGTTTGGGGAGAAACACTGCAACCAGGCCGGCCTGTCGGGCGACGTTGCGTATGATGTATTTGCTTAGCAGAATGGAATCCGCAGTCCGCCGCAGCGTGTTGTAGAACAGCTCTATCTCCAGCTGGCCGTCCGCCCCAACCTCGTGGTGGTGGTATTTGACGTCTATCCCAGCATTCTCGATCGCGCGGACCATGCGCATCCGAACGTCGAGCAGCTGGTCCTGCGGCGGCAAGGCATGGTAGCCAGCCTTGGGGCCGAGCCCTATCTCACCACCTTCCTCGTCCAGAGTCGAGAGGACCCTTCGGGACTCCATCGAGCGGATGCTGTAACCGGAGCCATAGCATTCGTCATAGAACGAGACGGCCGAGACGAGGTGGAACTCGAGCTCCGGCAGCCAGAAGCTCTCGTCGGCTACACCGAAACTCTCAAGATAGTTCTCCGCTTTGCTCGCAATGTACCGAGGGTCTCGCTCAAACGGCTGACGAGTGTCGCAGAGAATACAGTCGCAGATGACGCTCAGCGTCGGCTCGTCGCAGAACGGATCGACGAACGCAGTGCTCGGGTCTGGACGAAGCAGCATATCCCCGTGTTCCAGCCTGGCAAAGCCCGGTATGCTCGACCCGTCAAAGCCAACACCCTCTCTTAGAAGCTCAATGCCACGCTCGCTAACTGGCACGGTAACGTGGTGCCACCTGCCCGTCAGACCGCAGTATTTCAAATCGCACGAGCGAAAGTCTGCCACAAGCTGCGAAATAAGATCATCGATTGTCTGAATCTCTGCAATAGACATTATCTCTCCTTGCTGTAAAAACGAGCCACGTCGAGACTGTTGTTCATCCCAAATATACCTCTCATCAACCGAAATAGGGCACTTCTGGCCGCCGCCGAATCCCGAGAAACGTTCTCCATAGGCGGCAGGGGGCAATATATTCTCGCAGAGCGCTCATGTCAACCAGAGTGCCGGCACCCCATAATCAGATTGACGCAGCTGGTTCTAGCCTTTTGGAGTGCGGCGGCTTGACGCCGCTTTATCTCGTCGCGGCTTGACGCGACATCGATCCTATGCCAATCAAGGCTGCAGCAATCGCCTTTCGGAAAGAGATGAAGCTGTCTATTGCAGCGCGGTGTCAAGCCACCGCAAATGGAGGAGTTTCCCCAATCGTGCCCGGGCCTGCTCAACTGAAGGCGTCCTTCCTGCATCCCCGTAAG
>QMNL01000226.1 GCA_003647755.1 Candidatus Coatesiibacteriota bacterium | reverse complement strand
GCCGGACTCGTCGCCCCTCCCTGGGGGATTGCTGGAGATTGCCGCGACCTTCATCTCGCCTTCCACAGTGGTTACCTCAGAGCTTTGAGTAACGCGTTCAGATCGAACTCCATCAACGATAGATATGTGCTGCGAGACGGCACCGTCTGGTCGCCAAGCGGGTCAAGCGTCACAAGTGAGGCGTTCGCCTCGTGCGCGACCGCGACGGCTGCCTTCGATGAGAGCTGAGGCTCGATCAGCACAATGCGTCTCGGCTGTTTCCGCAGCCGCAGGATGATCTGCTGCAAATGCTTGCTGCTGGGTCGTTTGCCCGGATGAGGCTCGATGACATCAAGCACACCGATTCCGTAGTGGCGCAGAAAATACGTGAAGGCGGGGTGAAATTGCACAACAGACCGCTGGCCAAGCGCCGCGAACTTCGGCGCAAAGCGCTTGTCGAGGGCGTTGATTTTACTGACGTAGCGCCTCGCATTCTTCTCGTAAAGGGCGCGCGATTGCGGGTCAAGGCTGCCAAGTGTTGCTGCCACCTCAAGGACCATCTTCTTGGCAAGATTGGGGTCAAGCCATACGTGGGGGTTTGCGCCATCCTTAAAGCCGATCCGCTCGCCGAGCTTCACAACAGTCAAGCCACGCTTGCCAGCCGCGGTGATGAAATCCTGCGCCCACTCCTCCAGACCCACGCCGATCGTCATGAACACGTCTGCCCTTGCCAGCTTTGTTACGTCAGATGGGGATGGCGTGAACGTGTGAGGGCTCGAGCCGCCAGCAAGCACGCAACTGACGCTCACCCTATCGCCGCCCACATTACGAACCCAATCCGCTATGGGGAGGATCGAGGCCGTTACTCTCAGCGGCCGGGCAAAGCCTAGCCCAGATGGGGACATGAGTGTGCACATGAGTGACAACAGAAGGATGAGTAATCGAAACACACGTATTGCCTTTCTCTCAAGCATCTAACAGAGTCCTCAACACAGTTTACTCACAGCAACTTCTGCTGTAATTATAGCCAACGTGTCAAGAGTCTGAAGCTGAGCTTAACAGAAAGAGGCTTTGTAGATTGGATTCGGTGGTCTTGCGGGCGATTTACTGCTGGTTGCGAAGGAACCTTATCGGCGGAAAGGTGCTCTCGGTAGAGCTCAGCGAGCCCAAAACGATAGCTATCACAATCAGGAAAAAAGGACTCGGCATGATGTTCCTCATCATCTCCTGGGATGCCTCGTTGTTCAGGCTTTACCCGACACGCACAAGACCACAGAAGATAAGCCGAAGCCCATTTGTGGGAACGCTCTCACGGCACATCCTGGGCGCCACGATCGCGAGCATACTGATGAAGTCGCTCGAGCGAGTCGTAACTTTTGAGCTTGTGAATCGCGACCTGAAGGGCAATCCACTTGAGTTCACCCTGATAGCTGAGCTTATGGGCAAAAACAGTAACCTAATCCTGGTTGACAGGAAGTCCCGTGAGATCATCGAGGCTGGCAAGCACGTTACCGAGGCGATGTCCCGGACGAGACCTGTTCTGCCCGGAACCAAGTACACAGCGCCGCCAGCATCCCAAGGCGTAAACCCGCTCGTCGCAACCAGAGACGAGGTCATCCAAGCGCTGGAGAATGCCACGGGCATGCGGCTTGAAAAACGTATCCTCTCGCAGTTCGCTGGGCTCTCGCCGACAATCGCCCGCGAGATCAAGGCGAGAGCTGGGGCGTCATCTCGCGGTTCGGACGCTCTTGCCCGTGCAGCGGACGCATTCCTCTCGGTGATGGCGAAGATCAGTGCCGAGCAGTTCGAGCCGTGCGTCATGAGGGAGCCATCCGACGGCCTGAATAGATCCGGGATCCGTGCGGCCGGCCTAGCGCTTCGCGCAGCCAAATCGGTGCTATGCCCGTTTCCGCTTATCCAGAAGGACAATTGGGAGGTTGAGCGGTTTGAGTCGATGGCCGATGCAGCCGAGGCGTTTTTCGCGGAAGCGGAACAGGCGGCTGCGTTTCTGAAGATGGGTCGGCGGCTCCTTCAGATTGTGAAATCCAAGCTCGCGAGAGCAAAGCGACGGCTTGCCAAGATCGAGGCCGAGGCGGTCGACAAGGAAGACGTGGATCGGTTGTTTCAGAAGGGCGAGCTATTGAAAATGAACGTGCATGAGGTAAGGAGAGGCATGGCCAGTATCGAGGTGCGGGACGTCTTCTCAAGTGCCCAGCCCACCGTAACGATCGAGTTGCAGACCTCCCTTTCGCCCTGGGCAAATGTTGATGCGGCGTTCAAGAAGGCCAAGAAAGCGAAACGGCGGCTCGCCCACAGCGCGAAGCTGGTCGCGAGCGCCCGCGAGGAGATCGCCTATTTCGAGGGGTTGCTGTTACAGATCGAGGGCTGCGAGGGTATTCCGTGCTTGCAGGAGATCGCGGATGAGTTGCTGCGTGTGGGTGTGATCACAACTCGAAAACACGATGAGGTCGTCAGTGGCGCGTTAAGGCGATTGCCTAAGGAGGAGCGCCAGCGGTTCAGGCGATTCGTCTCCTCGGATGGGTTCCAGATACTAGTTGGGCGAAACAACAGGGAGAACGACCTACTCACACTCAGAACCGCAAGGCCGTTCGACCTTTTCGTTCATGCCCAAGGTGTCCCAGGCTCGCATGTCATCGTCTGGCGCGCCAACCGCGGCTCGCCGATACCAAAACGCACGATCGAGGAGGCCGCGATCATCGCAGCACTCCACAGCAAGGCGAGAAACGCCCTGCACGTGCCGGTCGATTACACTCCCCGATCGCAGGTGAAAAAGCCGAAAGGCTCCGTCCCAGGCAAGGTCATCTACATGAGTTTCCAGACCGTTTTCGTCAATCCCGATCACTCACTTTTGGCGAAACTGGCCGTCAAGAAGGGGACAGCGATTGAGGATGCGGCGCCGCGATTGAAAGCGAACAAGCACAAGTGAAGGGGAACAGAAAATCAGAAGAGCTGATGCCTGCTTCGTTACTGCCTAGGCCTCTCTGTGGAACTCTCCGTCTTTGTGGTGAACATTCTACTCTGAACGAACTCGTCCAGGATTTGACCCATGCGCATAAGAATTGACCTGGCTTACGACGGCACCGATTTTCGTGGCTGGCAGAGCCAGCCGGGGGGCGGCACTGTGCAGGACCTGCTGGAGCATAGCCTCAGAGAAGTTCTCTCGGCGCCGGGCCTGAGGCTTGTCGGGCAGGGGAGGACAGACGCCGGCGTCCACGCCCTGAGGCAGGTTGCCCACTTCGACGCCGACACCCTCATTCCACCTGAGCGGCTGCCCAGGCTCCTGAATAAGCGCCTGATGCAGCGTGGGATCGTCGTGCTTGAGGCGAGAAGAGTGCCCAACGACTTTCACGCTCGCTTCAGCGCCTCCTCCAGGACGTACTGCTACGTGCTATACCGTTCGGAGACGCCGCCACCCGTCTATTCACTGCGATACTGCCACCACGTCAGCCACCGGTTCGACGCTGGGCTTGTCAAGGAGGCAATAGGCGGATTTGCAGGGCGGCACGACTTCGCCGCTCTTTGCTCGAGCGACTGGGAGGGGGACACGACCGTGCGGACGATGTTGGAGGCGAGCCTCGTGCTCGAGGGACCCTGGGTGCATCTCATTTTTAAGGCAAATGCCTTCTTGCACAACATGGTCCGGCACATGGTCGGGCTGCTCCTCGAGGTCGGCAAGGGACGAATCGCCCCTGCGATCGTCCGTAGCGTTGTTGAGTCCCCCAGCTCCGTTGATAGCTCGGCACGGCCCTGGAACCTTCCGCCAGCCCGGGGCCTCTTCCTTGCTGATGTGCAGTATCCAGAGGGGCCTTAGCAGCCCAGCCACGAATCCCCTGTCTGCCGGGACGCGGGAATCCACCAAGCACACGAAGAACCACGAACCGTTGGCGGTTGGCGGTTGGCAGTTGGCGGTTAGCAGTTGGCAGTCAATCCGCAATCCGCAATCTCGTCGTTTGTCGGCACCTCAGAAAGCCTCTTGTGCAACGAAACCATCCGCCCCACCAATCCAGCCGATCGTGACACGCCCTCTTTGTCATCAGCGAGAGCGGTAGGCATCCTTGCGGTGGCGAACATAGTGGACAATAATCAGCCCGCTCTCCTCCAGAACCTCAGTATATGATCCGATAATCGCCAACGCACCCGGTAATGCTGCCTCGTCTCTCTCAGTTTTCGACATCCCTCGGGCCGGGGATTAGCCAGCAGTCCATCCACCGTTTCGATGATTTTGCGAATCTTTGGCCGGGAGTTTCCGTATTTTTGGGCATGTGAGAGTTGGGTTGTTGGCTCCGGGGCGGTGTTTTGGGTGAAACAAGAGTGGAATTGTGATTGAGGTGATGCTGGGTTTGAGTTCCCCGAAGGGGGACTACAATAATAGCCGTAGGTGCAACCTACGGAATTCGTTCACATTGGTATCCTTCGCGACCCTGAAGGGGTCGAACAG
>QMNL01000225.1 GCA_003647755.1 Candidatus Coatesiibacteriota bacterium | reverse complement strand
GAACCACGTGCAGAGAATCGCCAGCACAACTGCCGCAATCGCCCATCTGCGCGACGACAGCTGCCGCACTGCACCCACAAGACCCGAGCGATTCTGGCCAAGCTCTGCCAATGCGCTTCTCACGTGGACCCTCTGGGCTTGAAGCTCGCCCATGCCAAACGCACACAGCAGCGCCTTGTCGCAGGCGAGGTTGATCTTACGAGGGATGCCGCCCGAATAACGAAAGACCGCCCTCAGAGCTCCCTTGGTGAAAACAGATTGATGACATCCCGCAACCCGTAGTCGGTGAGCGACATACTGGCAGGTCTGATCGAAATCCAGCGGGCCCAAGTGATAACGCACCGCGATGCGCTGCGCAAGCGGCGCCATTGAGGGACGTGAGAGGACCTTTGCGAGTTCTGGTTGTCCCAGCAGGACTATCTGGATGAGTTTGTCCTTGGAGGTCTCAAGGTTCGACAGCAGCCGAATCTGCTCCAGAGCCGCCTCGGACAGCTGTTGCGCCTCATCGACTATCACGGCGACATTTCCGCCGCGTTTGAACTGCTCAAGCAAGAACTTGTTCAGAATCTTCGTCAGCCGTTTACGACTGTTGTCCTCGTATTCCAGCCCAAGGTCCTCGTTAATTGCCTGCAGAAGCTCCAGCGGCGAGAGCAACGGGTTGAGGACCAGCGCGGTCTTGGTCTTTTCGCTGTCAAGCCTGGAGAGAAACGCCCGACAGACTGTGGTCTTCCCCGACCCAATCTCCCCCGTAATTACAATGAAGCCCTTGCGCTGCCGAACGCCAAACTCCAGGTGCTCCACTGCCTCGAGATGGTTCTTGCTCATGAAGAAGAACCGTGGGTCTGGTGTCAGATTGAAGGGAAGCTCATCGAGGTGAAAGAAGTTCAGATACATGGCCCAAAAACCCTCATGTGAATGAAGAGCTTACATCTCTTCAGACGGGCCGCCAGACTCTTGGACGTGCACAGGAGATTCTTCAATCCATTACCGTCCCGCAATCCCCGCGCGATCAATGATGCGCGTCGGTGTCTTCTGCCCCAAGGCTGTTTTGATTATGAGATGGCGGAAGCGTGTGGGAATCGAACCCACCAGAGACGGTTTCTGCCGCCCCTTGCTGGATTTGAAGTCCAGAAGACCCACCAGGACCTATCCGCCTCCGCTCAATCTACACAATAAACAATTGGCCACCACGTTCACTACACTGGTAGCTTTGCCAATCTCACGCTGCGTGTCAAGTGTTGCGAGGACTTGACACCCCGAGCGTGGCGTGTCTCTCTTTTTTACAGCGAAGTATTAGGACACAATGCCTGCCGCAAAGCCGCGCAGTATCTGTTTGGCGTGGAGGCTTATGCAGGTAGGCGAGCGGCGGATGCCACAAATTCAGCCCGCGAGGGGCTTAACGTGAATAACACCGCGTGCAACGTGGGGAATCCGTGCCAGTCAAAAAACAACGCTCTGTTTCGGGAAAGCACCTCCAACAAAATGGGTTGCATCTACTCTAGCCTTAGCCCAATATGTGTATTATGAGTGAGTATCTGTTAGACCCTGACTTTGGTTTTGAGCGAATCAAGCGATTGATGGTCGCTGGCGCCCAGTGGTGCGAGATTCTGGTGGAGGATGTGGCCTCGTGGCGGCTGCTTTGTGACGATCACAAGACCAACGTGCAAAGGGCATCGCGACTTGGGGTCTCGGTCTATGCAGTTGCTTCTGGCAAGAGCTTTCACACCTGCTGCGACGGTACGAGTGCGGAATCCATCGACAGGATAACGGATGCGGTCTGCGCCTCGTTGAGACGCGAGGGTGGCAGGGGAGGAAGCAGCGATGTCTCGCCTCACGAGGTTAGCGGTGGTGCGGTGCAGGATGTGATCGAGCCGCTTGGTGATGTTGAGCTTTCTCGGAGGCTCGATGTGGTGAAGGAGGCTGACTCTGCGGCGTGGGAGTCGCATCCCAAGATTAAGCAGGTGAGTGTTGTCTACGCTGACCGTGTGAGAAGGGCGGAGATACTGACTTCCGAGGGGCGGATCGTGCATGACAATCGGTCGATGGTGGAGCTTGCAGTTCGCGCGTTCTTGCGTGTGAACGGCGAGATTCTCTCGGCTGCGCACATGTTTGGCGCTCTTTCGGGATTTGAGGTGCTGGGGCAGGACGGCAAGCGGCCAACGGAGGTGGCAAGGGAGGCGGTCAGGAAGGCGGCGCTTCTTATCGATGCTAAACCCTCGCCAGAGGGGCAGATGCCCGTGGTATTCGCTCCGGGGTCGCCGGGCGTTCTGTTTCACGAGGCGTGTGGGCACTCATTCGAGGCAGATTTCATTCAAAAGGGGAGCTCCTTTGCGGGCAAGATGGGCAAGCAGGTGGCTTCTGAGCTGATCACGCTGGTTGACAATGGGCAGGTTTGGGGTATGAGCGGGTCTTTTGCCTTCGATGATGAGGGTAACGCATCTCAGCGAACTGTTCTGATCGAGAATGGCATTCTCACTAATCACATGTATGATATGCGCACGGCGCTTATAGATGGAGTGCGGAGCACGGGCAATGGCCGCTGCGAGAGCTACGAGCACCCGCCGATCCCTAGGATGACGAACACTTATGTCGAGAACGGCTCCGACGATCCCGATGCGATACTTGCGGGCACAAAGAGCGGCATCTACATAAAGACAATCGCTCGGGGCGGGAATGTTGACGTCCTGTCGGGCAATTTCGTGGTGGGCGTTGGTGAGGGTTACGTGATCGAGAACGGCAGGCTTGGATATGCCTTGAAGAACGCGACCATCAGCGGGAACGGGCCTGACGTGTTGATGGACATAGATGCCGTCGGGAGCGATCTTGAGATATATGCCGCCGGCCGATGTGGGAAAGGGCAGAACGTCCCAGTAGGTGCGGGTCTGCCGACGTTGAGGGTTCGGAAGATGGTTGTTGGGGGCGGAAGATGACGGACGGAACAGGCCGGATTGACCTCGCTCAAGTCGCAGAGCAGGTCCTTGACCTTGCCAAGAAGCAGGGCGCGGACCAGGCAGAGGTCTATCTTGAGAGAAGCTCCTCAACTGTGGTCTTCGTTAAGGATCAGGCGATAGAAAACCTGACTGCGAGCGAGGTGGCCGGCATCGGCCTGCGAGTCCTGAGGGGTTCGTCGCTCGGCTTTGGCAACACGAACAGATTTGATCCGGATAGCCTGAAGCGGCTGGTCGAGGACACGATCGCTTGTGCTGGCGCATCGTCCGAGGACGAGTTCAACTGTTTCGCGGAGCCCGAACTGCCGCCGTCGAGCAATGGTCTTCGGATTTTCGACGAGCGGATAAGATCGGTCCCGCTGGATACTAAGATCGAGCGTGGGTTCCTGTTGGAGAGCTCGGCCAGGAAGTTTGATGCGCGTATCAAGCGGTCTGCCTACATCGTTTATGCTGATGGCGTAACCGAGGCGGCGATATACAACAGCTTAGGAGTTGGATTCAAGTATTCATCATCAGCCTGCCAGGGCGTCTCCTGGGTGGCAGCGCTGGACGGCTCCTCGGTCGAGTCTGGACTTTCTGAGGGCGCCTCGACCACGTTCGATGGCCTGGATTGCGATGCGATTGGCCGAGACGCCGCCAAGAGAGCGATAGCGCTTCTTGGGGGCAAGCAGCTGCCTTCTGGCACGATGAGCGTGTTGCTGGATGGACGAGCTGCGGTCGAGTTTCTGCAGTTCTTTGCGATGTTGATCTCAGCTGACAACGTCCAGAAGAAAAAGTCCATGCTCGCCGGCAAACTGGGCAGCAAGATAGCATCGTCCCGTGTGACGATTCTGGACGATGGCCTCCTTCCAGGTGGATTGGGAACTGCTCCGGTCGATGCGGTTGGCGTGCCTCATAAGCAGACGGCGATCGTCGAGGATGGGGTTCTTAAGGCCTTCGTTCACGACTGCTATACCGCCAAGAAGGGGAGCACAAAATCAACCGGCAACGCCAGGAGACGCGAAGGCTACAAATCACCGCCGGCGGTAGGGACGACCAATTTTTACGTTCTGGCGGGCAGTGGAAGTCGGGAAGATATGCTCAAAGAGGCTGGAGACGGCGTCCTGGTTACCTCGATTCGCGGCCTGTTTGCTGGGATAGATGTCTCCACGGGGGACTTCTCCATCCCGGCTCAGGGCATCCTAGTGCAGGGCGGCAAACTTGCCTATCCGGTGAAGGACTTCCAGATATCAGGCAATCTATTCAAGATGCTGTCCGATGTCGCCATAGTGGGCGACACGATCAGCTGGAGCAGTGCGGGGCGCTTCGGGACGCCAGACCTTCTCATTACCGAGCTCAATATCGCCGGGCGCTAGGTCCCGGCGTCGTTGCTGCACGCCTCTCAGCTATTCCCACGCCGGCCTGCCACTCGGCCAGATTCGTCTTTTGACTATATGCTTTAAGCACCCCCCGCGGATTCTAGCTAAAGTTCGACAAGCCTCTTTCCGACATAGAACACGGGAG
>QMNL01000224.1 GCA_003647755.1 Candidatus Coatesiibacteriota bacterium | reverse complement strand
GGGCCGACCTGTTGAGTGGCGCCGTCAGCGGATGCGTTGCCACAGAGAACGAGATCGACATCACCGAGCTTCTTGATAGCACCGGCCAGAGCGTAGGCCGTGGCGAGACTGTCGGCGCCGGCAAAGGCCATGTCACAGAGAAGGATGGCTTCATCGGCTCCGAGAGTAAGGGCCCAGTCGAGAACTTCCTTGGCCTGAGGCGGTCCCATGCTCACGGCGGTCACCTTTCCCGAGAAGCGCTCCCGGATCCTCAGGGCCTCCTCCAGAGCATTTTCATCTACAGGATTCAATATTGAGGGAACCTTCTCCCTCCGAATTCTGCCTGATTCCGGATCAATGGTGATCTCATTGAAGTAGTCAGGGTCGGCTACCTGCTTAACGCATACGACGATGCTCAACGACATGTTATTGTTATTACTCCTTTCTTGGCAGTCATGTGCTCGGGCCTTAGTCACAGATGGAATCAGAAGGCGGAGGCTGCCGGTCGAGGCCGCAAGTTAGTGTCTCAGTAGATCCAGGACTGGCTTCACCTGCCTGTGGTGCAGTCCAAATGGAAACCGACGTATGCCCTCAATGAGTCCATTTGCCATGGAGTCGATGACACGCTCCCTTGCCAGCACGCAACTACCGGCCACCGGCTTGAGCACTATGTGGCAGAGATTGATGTTCTTTATCTCCTCCACCCAAGTATCATTCTGGTAACTGATCCTCTCGGGGAACTGCACACAGATGTCTGGCCGACAAAACCTCTCGGCATCAGCGACCAGGGCGATGTTCTCCAGATTGTCATCCACGTAGAGCAGCACATCTGGGTCAAGGTTCATCGGGCCATAGTCCTCCACCATGGTAGCAAGGTCGAACCACTCTCGCTCTTCGGGGTAGTATGCCGCCGACCAGATGGCCCTACTGACCTCGGTCCTGAAGGCCACGTAGGTGCTCAGCAGAGCTGACCGGATGATGAAATCTGGGGCCATGAGAATGCCTCGCCTCTTCACCTCGAAGCAGAGCTCGTTCGTCTGGAAGGGGAAGGGGACCGCCATGCGGTCGCCCACCCGATGTTTGACGACCTCCTTGGAGCTGGGCTCGGGCAGGGGCACCTCGAAGACCTCCTCAGGCTCGAGGGCGAGGAGCAGCACCAGGGTAGCCCATTTGTTGAAGGCCTGTTCATAAAGGCGGCTGGTGGTACTGCAGACGCTGAGGGCGCCGATTTCTTCGAATTCTGCCGGCTCGATATTCTCCCTCAACAACTCGAAGAGCGGGTCGAAGAGATCCCTCGATATCTGGTCTGAAGGATTTTCTAGAAACCTGCGGAGCTCGGGCGGCATAAGAACCCCGTTGAGCCTTAGCCGCTCAATTAGAGTCCGCTCTGTTTTGAGGTACTCCGTGCTCAGGGCAGTAGCGTCTTCCAGGAAGGGGGAGAGGTGCTCAGAGAGGAAAGTACCTCTCACTCGGTCGAACAGCTCGTAGAACTTCGGACGCGCTTTCTCGTCAATGCTGACGAGATTTTCTGTGATCTCAACGGAAGGATTGCCGTTGATGAATCTCTGTAGTTCTTGAAACGCTTGAAGCCATGCTCGTGTCACGAATGTGTCTCCTTCCTGCCCTAACCAAAACAGAGCCTGTTGTGACACCCTTCCGGCGGGCCCTCTCAGGGCCCGCTGGAAGGGTTAGAGGATAAGGGCAGACTTTAGCTGCGCTATCTCTAACCCGTCCGGCATCACAACAAGCTTGGGCAACACATATACAAGAGACTTGGCACAGAGGTTACCGATTGCCGTTACAGGCCAAGAGCGTCTGCTTGACTAGGCCTTTGGCGATCTGGATCTTGTACTCGTTCTTGGACAGAGGCTTCGCTCCCCAGACGGCTGCCTCAGCCGCTATGATTGCTGTCTCCTCGTCTAGTTCCTCACCGACCAGGTAGTCAGCAACACGCTCCGGCACGTAAGGTTTGTAGTAGACGGCATTGAGGCAGACCCGGGCGTCCTCGATTACGTCCCCCTCCTTAAGCACCATGACGGCGCAGTTGACGATGGGAAAATCGATAGACTTGCGGATGGCGAACTTCTTCCAGTACGTCTGCATCCTTGGATCCGGCTCCGGTATCTGGATCTCAGTGACCACCTCGTCAGGCTCTAGGATATTCATGTGGGTTGGATCATCCTTCGCCGGGAAGAAATCGCCGATCTCAATGATGCGCTTGGAGGTCTTGATCTTGGCCCCCAGGACGACGAGGGCTGGAAGCGTGTCGCTCGGGTTCACCGCCAGACAGTCCTTGACGTCGCCGAAGATAGAGTGGTAGCGATTGTCGCCGTCGCTCGAGAAGCACTCATCACCGCCCTTGCGAATGCAGTTGAAGCGGTTGTGCGGTGCTCGATAGTACCAGCACCTTACGTTCTGGCAGATATTGCCGCCGAGGGTCCCCATCTCTCGGATGTGGGGCGAACCGACGCGGCCGGCTGCCAGGGCCAGCGCGGTGTACTTGTCCTTGATGGTTTCGTTATGGGCGATGTCCTCGAGCTTGACGAGAGCACCGATCTTGAGCATACCGTTTTCTTCGGAGATTTCCTCGAGCCCGGGAATCGTCTTGATGTTGATCAAGGCTTCGTAGGGCTCCGGGCGCACGTCATCTTTGAGCTCACCGATAATATCGGTGCCGCCTGCGATCACCCTCGCCCGTCCCTCGAACTTGCCGAGGAGCGAAGTCGCTTCCTCTACCGTAAAAGCATCAAAGTGCTTGAACCGCCTCATTCTAACACCCCCTTTTCTCTCGCTCTAGCGATTGCTGCGAGGACCTTGTCGGGTGTGATGGGATGATCGTCCACCCACTCCCCGATGGCGTTGTAGATGGCTGCGCCGACCGCGCCAGGAACGACAGTAGCGATGTCTTCGCCGATACCAACGAGACCATACAGGCCGTAACCCATTCCAGTCTCGACCAGGATATTCTCGGTCTCCTCGATATCGCGCAAAGTCCAGACTTTGTAGTCCAGGAGGTTGCCGTTGAGATGCACACCAGTCACAGGATCGTAGACCATCTCCTCAGCCAGCGCCCGGCCCACGCCCATATAGTCGCCGCCATACTGCTGCCCTTCACAGGTCTCAGGGCTGATCGCCTTCCCCACATCGTTCACGTTGACGACCTTCTTGACATCGACCTGCCCGGTGTCGGGGTCCACTTCCACCTCAACGAAGTAGGCTTGCCGACAGAAGCGATGTCGGCCTTCCTCACAGCCATACCGGCCTTGGCGGTGCCAGGCCCACTCGAAGAGGGGCGCCCGCGTGCCGAGCTGCTGGAGGGTGGCCCGCTTAACAACCTCGGCAACTGGCACTTTCTCCTCGGGGTTATCCTTGACGAAGATCATGCTGTCCTTGACGTCTAGGTCCTCGGGTTTCTTGTCCGGGAAGGCGGCTGGATACTCGACCTCCAGCAGCGTGATCGGGGTGGTGGCGTAGACGAGGAGCTTCTTCTTCGCCTTCCTGGCTGCCTCGGCCGTGGCATAGGCGTCTACGCAGAGGTTGCAGGAGCCGTCAGGGGTCATCATCTGGAACCCCACCTCCTCGAAGAAACGGAAGTTGACATCCTCGAGGCGCAACCCCATTTCCTCGGCAACGATCTGGCAGTGAGTCGTCATCGCGCCGACGCCGACATCCGATTTCTGGGCGAGAATGTCAACCGTACCATCAGCGTGCATAATCAGGCCCACGGAGGAAACGCCGCGGTTGTCGTCCCACTCGTGGTCCCATGTGAAGCCTATGCCATGCAGCTTGCCGTTGGCCAGCTTCTTGGCACCAGGCTTGTGCCACTTCTCGTCCCAGTTGATAGCCTTCTTGCCCGCCTCGATGCACTCCCTGAGGCTGTCGCGTACTGGGAAGCCGTGATCCTTCTTGAACTTGGCCAGGTACTCCATGTCTTTGCCATCGGCACCATCGTTCTTCAGAGCAACCTCGACGGGGTCCATACCGACCGCGTCAGCTGCGTGCTCGAAGACCATGCTGAGGCACAGGGAATTGTGATTCTGCTCACATCGGAACCACCAAGCAGGCGCGGTGTTGATCTGCGCCTCCACATAGTTGAGCAGCAGGTTGGGAATTCTGGTATTCTCCACGAAATGGTCGATTCCGTACTGGCCCATCTTGGCGCAGATGTTGTCGATCTTCACGGCGGTGATGGTACCATCGTTCTTCACGCCAACCTTGAATTTGGTGTGGCAGTCGGCGTCCTGGGACAGGGAGTAGAAGTTATTCCGCCTATCATAGAGGGTCTTGACAGGCCTAGCAGTACGCTTGGAAAGGATCGCACTGATCACGTGAAGCCCATGGGTGTGGTGCATGAAGGGATTACCACCGCCGCCGTACTGACCGCCCTGATAGGGGACGTGCACCTTGATCCGGTTAAGGGGAAGGCCCAACTTCCCGCTAAGGAGCCACTTGCCATCGTAAGCTTGCTGCTGGTGAGC
>QMNL01000223.1 GCA_003647755.1 Candidatus Coatesiibacteriota bacterium | reverse complement strand
GCCGGAGCTTGACCGCGATGCATTGGAACAGCTTTACGACGAGAGCATTAGGGACCTCAAGGAAGGAAACGTTGTTACTGGGCGCATTATCGAGGTCGATAACACAAGTGTGCTCATCGACATAGGCTACAAGTCGGAAGGCATTCTCGAGCGCAGTGAGCTAGAGGATGCTCTGTTTCCTGTCCCCGCAGAGGTAGGTCAGGAGATAGAAGTAGTCCTCGAGGCAATCGAGAACCAGGACGGCCTTGTCATGTTGTCGAAGCGACGCGCTGACCGTCTGAGGTTCTGGGACGAGCTCAAGATGAAGTTCCAAAACAATGAACCAATAGAGGGAACGATCGTCAGCCGCAAGCGAGGGGGATACACGGTGGACCTCAAGGGCATCAAGGCCTTTTTGCCTGGGTCCCAGCTGGACCTGCATCCTGTTCGGGACATGGATGAGTTCGTTGGGAAGACATTCCCGATGAAGATACTCAACCTCGAGGTGCAGGGCACGCACAGGAACATCGTCCTCTCGCGTCGGGCAGTTCTCGAGGCGGACCTGCAGGACCGCATCGAGTTGACTCTGTCGAAGCTTCAGGAAGGTCGGACAGTCAAGGGGATAGTGAAGAACATAACGGATTGGGGGGTTTTCATAGACCTTGGCGGAATAGACGGTCTGCTTCACCGCACCGACATTTCCTGGGGTCGGACGGAGCATCCCTCGCAGTATTTCAAGGTTGGGGATGAGGTGGAGGTGATAATCCTTCGCTTCGACAGGGAGCATAACCAGGTTTCGCTGGGTTACAAGCAGAAGACGCCTGACCCCTGGCAGCACGTTGAGGAGAGGTATTACGAGGGCAAGAGGGTCAAGGGCCGTGTTGTGAGTTTGAAGCAATACGGGGCTTTTGTGGAGCTTGAGGAGAGCATCCAGGGCTTGCTGCACATCTCCGAAATGTCATGGACCAAGCGCATCGAGCACCCCTCACAGGTCATAAACGAGGGGGACGTGATAGATGTCGTGGTTCTGCGGGTTGACGCCACAGAACGGAAGATATCATTGGGTCTCAAGCAGTTAACGGAGGACCCGTGGCTTCGGATTGCGGAGATGTATCCGGACGGGACGAGGGTTACGGGAATCGTGCGCGAGATAAGCTACGTCGGCGCCAAGGTGGAGATCGATGAGGACATAGTTGGCTTCCTGCATAGAAGCAACATCACTTGGAGCAGGCACATGCGTCATCCTGGAGACGTGCTGGAGCTGGGCGATACCCTGGACCTCGTGGTTCTGGGCTCCGACCCCAAGGCTCATAGGCTTTCCCTGGGGCTCAAGCAGATCAAAGCAGACCCGTGGGAGGGCATCGAGGAAGAACTGAAGCCGGACATGGTCATTACCGGCAAAGTGATAAACATCCTCGACTTCGGCGCATTTGTCGAAGTTCGTCCTGGAGTCGAGGGACTCGTCCACATTTCAGAGATAGCTAACAAGCGAATCGGTCATCCAGCTCAGGTTCTCGATCAGAACCAGGAGGTTCAAGTGAAGGTCCTCTCAGTGAGCCAGCAGGACCATCGTCTGGGGCTGAGCATCAGGGAATGCCTCGATGAGGAGCAAGAGCAGAAGATGATGGAGAAGCTCAGAAAAGCCCAGGAGCGAGAGGCCGCAAGGTTGGAGGCGAAGCGCGAGAAGGAGGCGAAAAAGAGGGAGGACGAGAGACTAGCTGCCCCTTCTGACGAGGCTGCCGAAAGTGGTGCAACGCCTTCGGAACCGCCTGGAGCGCAACCTTCCCAGTCAGAACCGGAAAGCCCCATTCAAGAAGCACCGCCTGAAGAGATACAAGAGGAACGCAAGACAGAGGAGGCCGCGGCAGAGAGTTTGCCCGAGGAGGCACGGCCTGCGCCGGAGCCTCCGGAGCGGGGACAAGACGTGGAACCGGGGTCTGCGCACGAGCCGGCGCCGGCGGCGGAGGCGAGCGCTTATGAGCCGCCGGAGCACGAGCCGGCGCAGGATCAACCCCAGGAGGTGGAGCCGGTCTCGACTGAGGAGGTGCCGCCATCGGAATTGATGGAGCCGGACAGTAGCGAAGGCGCAAAAGAGGGTCCAGTGGCCAAGGAGCAGGAGCCTCCGGAGGCTGGCGAACCACCGCTGGCCGAGGAGGAAGCGCGGCCGCTTGGAGTCAGCGATGCTGGGCCAAGTGAAGAGGTTGAGGTGCAGGTCGAGGAATCTGGTGCAGATGAGGCGCAGGGCTCGAATGAGACAGAGAAAGAAACGGCACCGGAGGAGAGGGGGGACGGGGCGAGCGGTCAGGCAACACTGGATTCTGAATCGTCTGGACCAGAGCTGGGGGACGAGTGGCACAAGAAGGAATAGGGCGAAGCGCAGATCTGTCGCATGAAAGGTCATCAGCAGGTTTCTGCGGCCGTCCAGACAACTGGGGAAAGCGAGAGCGGACTAAGCGTGGAGGTCGGGCTGAACGTGAGAGTTGAGGTCCACAGGGCCAGGCCTTGCTGCTGACGTGTTTTTCGAGAGGTTGTGTATAGACCAAACCATAGATTTATACACTTGGAGTCTTGAGTAGGACGCTAATGCGTAGGCACACGGACATACAATCGGAGAAAATCGTCAAACAGCTCAGGGAGAGCGTAAATGAGGAGCTCCGCATCTTCACCACACAGGGAACGAACTATCGTGGCACCGTGAAGGAGGTTACGGACGTTGATGTCGAGCTGGTTGATGTGAAGGCGTGTGACGGTGTCGATTTCTGGAACAGCCGCTACACGTATCCGCCCAAGGTGGTGATCCTTCTCGAGGAGATCACGATAGTTGAGGGCGGAGCGGCCGACAAGGACGAAAAAGACTGGCTCGAGCGGGTCTAAACGTTCATCTGCGGGCTGGGCATGTTTAAGCGGGTCACCGCGGCTTGCTGGCCTACAGGATGCCCAGGTTCTGCTCGTCTTAAAAGAGAGAATTCGCCGTTCAGAACGGTTGCAACCAACGTCAACATGGTCGATCTCTCCGACTGGGCAGGAACCCGTGCCCTGCATGAGGAGTTTTACATGCGAAGAGCTGCTGTAACTGTGCTCTATCACTTGGCCGATTCTGCGACAATGTTTGAGGCATCGTTGAATGCAGGTTATTTTTGCTCCGTGGAGGCTTGATTACATTTTGTCAGACAAGAACTCAGAGAGTTGCATTTTCTGCGAGATGGCCGAAGCTGAAGACGACGAGGCAATGCTGGTTGTTCACCGGACCCGGCGGAGCATAGTGGCCCTCAATCGCTACCCATATAACAATGGGCACCTGATGGTTGCACCAAGTCGCCATGCGGGGTCTCTGACGGAGCTTGACGATGAGGAGCTTGTCGATCTGTTCAAGACGGTGAGGCTCTGCGAAACAGCCCTAGCCAAGAGCATCAGACCTGAGGGACTAAACATAGGGATCAACGTCGGTCGCTGTGCAGGCGCGGGGGTTCTGGGCCACCTTCACATCCACGTCGTGCCACGGTTCAGCGGGGACAGCAACTTCATGACCACGGTGTCCCAGGTGAGAGTTATCCCCGAATCACTCTCCGACACGTTTCGGCAGCTGAAATCAGTCTTCACCGTAATCGGCGCCGACAATGACAGCAAGACATAGGCTTCGGATAGCACTTGTCCTGACGGCAGCATGTCTGCTCGCCGTTCTGTCCTATTTCATCCTGTCGTCCTCACATAGAACCGGTGAACACACATCATCTCCACAGGGAGTGCCAGCGGGCTGTGTTGGCGATGCGATCGTGATCAAGGGTTTTCGACAGACGGTCGCCGAGGGCGCAAGGACCATCTACGAGCTGTGGGCCAACAAAGCGACGCTCAAGATAGACACTAAGCAGTACTCGCTTGAGAGAGTGCTTCCGGCGAGCACCTACTTCGGCGAGAATGGCCGGCACATCTCGTTCAGTGCGGACGAGGGCATCTACGACCCCGACTCGGACAACGTGCTTTTGCAGCGTAACGTTACGGCGATGCTCTCAACTGGGCTGACGCTCAAGTGCGACAAGATCAGCTTCAGTCGCTCCACGATGACCGCCTCAAGCAGCTGTCCAGTTGTGGTAACTGGGGAAGGGATTTACTTTCAGACGAGAGGGTTTTCTGTCAATCTCCCGTCCCGTGAGATACTCTTTCCTTCCATCGTTCATATCGAGACTACTTCATCGGCCCAAAAGTTCCTGAAGGTCTTCGAGAAGAATGCGGAAAGCCCCGCACCGGCAGCGATGGCCAAGAACAGCCTCGCGCTAACAGCCAATCAGATGCTCGTTCACATCAAGAAAAAGACCGCTGAGTTGGTGGGCGATGTTACACTGAGGTTCGGGCAGGGCGAGATAATGGCCGACAGAGTTCTGTTCGGCTGGGGGGATGCGCTTCAGAAGATCAAATGGGCAAAGCTGCGCGGCAACGTTGTGATCAGATCGCAGGACGGAGCAATTGGTTGCGAGAAGGCAGAGT
>QMNL01000222.1 GCA_003647755.1 Candidatus Coatesiibacteriota bacterium | reverse complement strand
TTCACGCCTACCAGGCGCGGGCGAACGCCTTCAGGCACATGGGGCAATATGACAAGGCAATCGCGGATTACAACAGGGCGATAGAGCTTAAGCCTCGTAGTGCGAAGGCCTACTTGAACCGAGGCGTGGCGTATCACCATAAAGGCGATTTCCAGCAGGAGATCCGCGACTACACGAGCGCGCTTCAGATCGACCCACAGTACTTAGCAGCGCTTGATAACCGGGGTATGGCCTACACCAATCTCCGCCAGTTGGACAAGGCTATTGCCGACTACTCAAAGATAATTGCGATAGACCCGCAGCGTGCGACTGCGTTCACGGGCCGGTCGTGGGCGCTGTGCCTGTCGGGCAAGTTTCAGCTTGCGCTCGCTGACGCCAGCAAGGCGATCGAGCTCGATCCGCGGGACGCTGACGCCTTTGACACGCGGGGCTACGCCCATGCCTGTCTTGGCCAGCACGAGAAGGCGATAGCTGATTATAGTAAGGCAATTGACTTAAAGCCGGACCTCATTAGTGCGCACATTCACAGGGCCGCGAGCCTGACGGCGGTTAGGAAGTTTGACGCCGCCATCCTTGATGCTAACAGGGCTATCGAGTTTGATGCCAAGAGTGCCGAGGCCTACGCGGCCAGAGGCAACGTTTATGCTGCAACGGGCGAATACGACAAGGCGCTTGCGGATTACGATAAGGCGATAGCGCTCAAGCCGGACTACGCTGAGGCGTTCTTTCACCGGGCCAAGCTTCACTATGCTCATGCCCTCCCCGACAAGGCTCTAGCTGATTTTAGCAAAGCGATCACACTTGACCCGCACAGGGCCGAGTTCTTTCTGGGCCGCGGGCGCTTTTACGAGGACCGGGAGATGTTCAAGAGCGCAATCGCGGACTACACGAGCGCAATCGCCGCCGAACCATCGGCCTCGGAGGGCTATCTCAGGCGGGGATTCGTCTATTTCAGTCAGGGAAAGTTCAAACGGGCCATCGCGGATTACAACGTTGCGATACAGCTCGATCCGAAGTGCGGCCAGTGTTACATAGACCGTGCCCGGGCCTGCGCCTCGTTGGGCCTCGATGACGAGGCGATTAGAAATTGCAGTAAGGCTATCGAGCTGAATCCGGGCAGCTGGGAAGCGTTTCAGTTGCGTGGTTCGTGCCGCTTGGAGAAGGGGGAGTTCGCGGCGGCGGTCTCGGACTGCAGCAAGGCCATCGAACTCAACCCTCAGTGCAGCGAGGCGTTCAACAATCGAGGCTTTGCCAGAGCCGCCCTGGGTCAGGTGAAGGAGTCGCTCGAGGACTACAAACAAGCGGTGAAGTTGGACCCGACGTTCGCGGACACCTACTTTAACATGGCCACGGTTTACGATGCGATCGGAAAGGTCGATGAGGCCATTCAAGCCTATAAGCTATTCATTCGATATGCGTCTCCGGAGCATGGCAGGAGCATTCGGAACGCCAGGATGAAGATTAGGCAGCTTGCGCGGCGGAGGGGTCGGAAGTAACTGGCGTCGGGGCGAGCGCGTTCGTCGTCGTTGGCGCAGGGGGGTGGCGCTGGGTCATCGCATGGGAAGTGGACAGGGCTCGCGACAGAGATTATTTGACAATGGCTGATCGTGTTGCGAATCTTCAATGCTGCTGTATTTTGGGCACATAAAGATGAGGAGGTCATTATGATCGAAGGTGTTAAGGTCAAGAGGTTGAGGGTCATCCCTGACGAGCGGGGTCGCCTGATGGAGATACTGAGGAGTGATGATGGTGAGGAGTTCTTCAGGAACTTTGGCCAGGCGTACATGACCACGGGATATCCGGGAGTCGTGAAGGCCTGGCACTACCACAAACATCAGACCGATCACTTTACGGCGGTTTCGGGGATGATGAAGGTGGTGCTGTACGACGATCGCGATAATTCGCCCACGAAAGGGGAGGTCAACGAGTTCTTCATGGGTGAGCACAACCCGATTCTGCTCGTCATTCCCAAGGGTGTGTATCACGGATTCAAGTGCATCGGCGAGAAGGAGGGCATCATAATCAACATCCCCGATAAGGTGTATGACTATGAGAACCCAGACGAGTATCGCCTGCCGGCGCACGGCTCCAAGATACCCTACGACTGGTCGAGAAAGGACCGGTGATGCCGCTGAAGTTGCTGGTAACGGGCGGCGCCGGGTTCATCGGCTCCAACTTCATCCACTACATAATGTCCGCCCATCCTGATTGGTATGTGTGCAACCTGGATAAGCTGACCTACGCCGGTAACCTCGAGAACCTGAGCGACATCGAGGACAATCCGAAGTATCGCTTTGTGCACGGCGATGTCGCTGACAGGGCTACTGTCGATCCACTGGTGAAATGGGCGGATATAATCGTGCACTTCGCGGCCGAGACGCACGTCGATAGGTCCGTGATGGATGCCGGCGATTTCGTTACCACCGACGTTTTCGGGACATTTGTCCTTCTTGACTGCGCCAAGATTCATGGACTTCAGAAGTTCATCCACATCTCAACCGATGAGGTCTATGGCGAGGCGCACGATAGGCCTTGCCTGGAAAGCGATCCGCTGATGCCCAAGAGCCCCTACGCTGCGTCAAAGGCCGGCGCCGATAGGCTCGCTTATTCCTACTGGGCGACGCACAAGGTGCCCGTCCTGGTCTCGCGCTGCTCTAACAACTACGGGCCGTTCCAGCTGCCGGAGAAGATGATCCCGTTGTTTGCGACGAACGCCATTGAGGACAGGCCGCTTCCGGTCTATGGCACAGGCGAAAACAGGCGAGATTGGATACATGTACTAGACCATTGCCGCGCTCTGGAGCTTCTGATACTTGAGGCCGACTGCTTCGGCGAGGTGTTCAACGTGAGCTCGGGGCATGAGGTTACGATTCTTCAGATGTGCGACCACATACTCAAGGCGCTCGAAAAGCCGAAGGAGCTCATCGAGTTCGTGGTTGACAGGCCTGGTCATGTTCTTAGGCACGCGGTCAACAGCGACAAGTTTCGGAAGATGTTCAATTGGGCGCCGGAGGTCGAGTTCGAGGACGGGATCAGGGAGACAGTTCTGTGGTACAAAAGTCATCCTGAATGGTGGCGGAAGATCAAGGAGCGACTCGCTAGATACTACGAGAGGCAGTATGTTGAGAGAAAATAGTTTTGTTTAAGTATTACAGTTTAGGAGGACAGAGATGGACCTGGTTGAACAGCTGAAGAGGCGAGCACGCGCGAGGAAGATGCAGATCATTCTCGGTGAGGGTCCCGACCCGAGGATGGTTGAGGCGGCCGCAACTCTTGTGAAGGAGGAGATATGCGGTGTTACGATTCTCGGCCCGAAGGACGAGATATTGGCCGAGGCCCGGAAGCAGAACCTCAACTTCAGCGGGGTCGAGATATTCGACTTCATGAAGAGCGACAAGCTCGACGATTTCGCTGGCTCGCTGTGTGAGATACGGAAGGCTAAGGGCATGACGCCTGATGAGGCGAAACGGCTGATGACGGATGACGACGTGGGGTGCCTCTATTTTGGTGCGATGATGGTCAAGAAGGGCATGGCGGACGGAATGGTGACCGGCGCATGTCATAGCACGGGGAACGTCTTGAGAGCCGCCATCCATGTGGTTGGCACGCGGTCAGGCTGCAAGGTGGTCTCGAGCTCAATGATCATGGTGGTCCCAAAATCCTCGTGCGGCGAGGATAAGATACTCATCTTCTCTGACCCCGCGTTCGTGCCGGCCCCGACAGCGGAGCAGCTGGCGGATATCGCCATCTCATCAGCGAGCACATACAAGGCCTTGATCGGCGTCGAACCAGTCGTGGCAATGCTCTCCTTCTCAACCAAGGGAAGCGCGAAACATCCAACAGTGGATAAGGTCATCGAGGCGACGAAAATCGCACAGGAAAAGGCGCCACACCTCGCCATCGATGGCGAGCTCCAGGCCGACGCTGCAATTGTCGAGAAAGTTGCCGCCAAGAAAGCGCCAGGAAGCAAGGTCGCCGGCCACGCCAACGTCCTCGTCTTCCCCGACCTGAACGCAGCCAACATCAGCTATAAGCTCGTTCAGCGCCTAGGCGGAGCGGATGCGTTCGGCCCGATTGCGCAGGGCTTAGGTGCGCCAGTCAACGATCTCTCTCGCGGTTGCTCGGCAAACGACATCGTCGTTCTGGCCGCCATTACGTCTCTGCAGGCGCAGAGCTAGAAACACTGAACTAACCAGCCTGCGTCCCGGAAGCTTGCGGGGCGCAGGCTTTCTCAATTCCTCCGAATCGCCAGTGCATCTTTGCACTGCCTACAATTACCTGCCATCTGATCTTCGACTCTCAGATCCGTCCTCTGTGAAGCCCTTCTGTCTGAGGGCGCATCATTCCTTGGGCGGCCTTTCACGAGCATTTCCGCGGCGGTCTATCCTGTTAGGAAGCATTCTTGATGTTTTTTCGAGGATCACACCCACAATAATCAGATTAATGGCAAGGCAGACGGTGGGA
>QMNL01000221.1 GCA_003647755.1 Candidatus Coatesiibacteriota bacterium | reverse complement strand
CCAGACCCAGAGGACGAATCGTTCATTACGCTCTCTGCCGTTGACGAGGCGAAGTTCGACGATGGGTTCGTGGCTTCTCTCAACGGCCTCGCCCAGCTGCTCATTGGCTCAATGGAGCACAGCAAGAGCAAGGTTTACAATGCTTACGTCTCGAGCTACAGGATGCAGGATTACTGGTCGTACGTTGATCTCAAGGACTTCATGCTTGCACTGAAAGCTCAGAACATCTCCGAGGCCATATCTGCCGCAGCGCAGCAGGTCGCATCAACAGAGGACGACGTGGTCTATTACTGTCGCTCCGGGGCAGGGCTCCCATACTGCTACGGGCTATCAATCTACTTCGAGACGCAGCAAGATAGCTATGACAAGCGTTACGATGGCGATCAGGGCTTCCTGGACTTCACCGCGGACACGTTTTGGGATGAGGTTCTGAGGTCTTATTACAACCCCTCCGCGACTGCGCCGGAGATAGATTTCGACCCGCTGCCGGACACGGAAAACTTCAACGAGGAGATCACACTCAGCTGCTTCATCCACTCCGAGCTGCCCCTTGCCGACGGGAAGCCCCTGGTTTATTACAGGACGGAGAACGCCGCTCGGGCCGCTGACAACTGGATGGCCACAGCTCTTGCGCCCGGCACACAGCCCGAACAATACGTGGCCACACTCCCCGGCCAGCCTGAGAATACGCACGTATTTTACTACCTGTACGTTGAAAACATCGCCGGAAACTCCGCAACGAGCCCCCCCGATGCCCCCGAGCACGTGCACAGTTTCTGGGTCCGAACCGATTCTGTCCCCCCGACGATCGAGCACACACCGCTCGGCAACCAGCCCGCCGCCCGAGGCTCGCTTCAGGTGAGCTGCGTGGTTCGCGACAACATGGGCGTGGATGAGCAGAGCGTCAAGCTCTACTACCACTATTCCAGTGGGGCCGACACTGCCATAAGCCTCACCACCCAAGGCGACTCGACTTACTCCGGAGAGATTCCGGGAGATGGACTGGTCCCAGGCGACCGCGTGTGGTATCGGATCGCAGCGTCCGATGTGGCCAAGACCCCCAACACCGCGACTTTGCCGCAGCATGGCTACTTCAGCTTCTCGATCATACCCTCGCTGGGCTCAGTGCTCTTAATAGACGATAACTCAGGCGGCTCTGCCGACATCTTTCTCCACGTGCTTGAGACCGCCGGTTACGTCGTCCACACCCACACACCGGGCGAGAGCTTGCCCGACCTCCCGTTCGACATTGTGGTATATTGCCTCGGCGATGCCTCGGAGCCGCTGCCGGCATACTACGAGGGCCTAGTTGACTACGTGCTCGGCGGCGGGCGGCTCCTGATCGAGTCGGGGGACCTGGCGTGGAGCGCTTGCCAACAGTATCCGTCCAAGCTTGATGACCTGAGGCGCTATGTACTGCACATAGACTCATGGAAGGCCGACTATGGGGATATACTGATTCTCAGAAGCCCCGGTGCACAGCTTGCGACGACACCCAACACGCTTGAGGGGACGATTGGATTTCAGGGCGAGTTTCTCGCCACGAGGGACGTGTGCGTCCCGGCGGCCGACGCAAGCGTTCTCTACGATTGGTCGCGGTATTCACAGCCGGGCCTGATATACTTCGATGACGATGGGGACAACACAAACGGGGGCCAGATAGTCTATATGACGTTCGCGATCTCCTATGTCTCGGACGAGCAGGGCGAGCGGGCGAAGTTGATAGACAACTGCGCCTATTACCTCTCTAATTACGCTCGCGACACCACTCCACCTGTTGTCGCGGATGTCAGGCCCCGAACGGGTGCAACTGTCCCCCCCGACACGAGCATATCCTTTTCGGTGGCCGACGCGGACACCGGCGTTGACCGGAGCACAGTGAGCCTCGTGGTTAATGGCGCTACCGTCTCGACCAAGATCACGCGCATCGCAGACGAGCATCGTTTGGCCGTCTCCTATGCCCCGGACGGGGGCTTCGTGCCGGAGACCGGCTACCAAATCGAGATATCCGCGTGCGACTTTGCCGGCAACTGTATGACGGACGATACACACTGGTTTGAGACGAGCACGGCATCCGCTCACGCTCCCGTAATTCTCGCTGGTGGATTCATGCAGACGCAGGTGCTTTCGGTGGGTGATGCCCTGAAAGTAGTCGCAGCGCCGCAGGTGTTTGGAGAGGGCAACGCAGTCGAACGCGTTGAGCTTCTGTTTGGTGGAATACGTCTGGGCGTGTCTCTGAACGATGAGGGTATCTTGGGCGACGACGTAGCGGGAGACGGCATTTACTCCGCCGAGTTTGATGTCCCGGCGGGGGTTGTCCCGGGACAGTACGAGCTTCAGGTAGTCGTGTGCGACGCCCTGGGCCTCTCGAGCGAGCCCTGGCCCGAGCTGCACGTCGCCCCGTAGAGCGGCTAGCTGCGACGGTGGCGGCCCTCGCGACGCCAAGCTGGCGCCGCGAGGGGGCAGACATTGCCGCTAACCGGCGCTCAGATGCGTTTGCTGACGTAGAAGATGATGCCACTGCCCTGCTTGAGCTTCGGTGCGAGCCAGCGCAGTAATTTGCGGACGCCGAGCCGGTAGTAGATAACCTTGAGGAGCCGGCAGATGAGGAACTTGCTGTCGGTTGACGGGGGAAAGATGCGCTCCCGGATACGCCCGTAGTTTCCGCTCTCGCGCTTGAGGACGAAGAAGCCATGCTTCTCAAGCATCAGCCGAAGCGTTCTCGGCGTGAAGAAGCACAGGTGAGCGGGCACAGCGTCGGGAGCGATCGTCCCGGGGCGCCTTCCGCTGGCTATGGCCTGCAGGACCTTCTCCCAGTGGAAGAGCTCGTAGGGGACTTGCACGACGACAATGCCGTCATCCTTCAATATGCGCCGAATAACTTCGAAAGCCGACTTGTGGTCAGCAAGGTGCTCGACAACGTCCAGCATCAGTATCACGTCGAAGAAGAGGTCTGGAAACTGCGCTCGCTTGAGCGGGACGTTCTGGACATCAAGCCCCAAAACGTCCTGTGCATACCTCGCCGAGGTCTGGGAGAGCTCCACCCCGTAGGTCTCCCATCCGTGCTTTCGGAAGTAGTCGAGAAGAAGCCCATAGGCGCAGCCGACCTCGAGGATTCGGCCACCCCTCTTGAACTGGCTGACGGCCCGGAGCCGCTCATCGAAGATCTGCAGGATGGTCTCACGGTGCTGGTGAAACGTCTTGAGGTAATCGGGATAGCCGACGGCGGGGTCTTTATAGTATTGCTCGTTGTAGATCGCGGCGATGCCTCTTTTGGTGGGCCGCGGGCACAGGTAAGTCAGGCCGCAGACTCGGCATTTGACAACGCCATATATGCCTTTCTGAACCGACAGCTGCCGGGCGTCATCGCCGCCGCATAGCGGGCAGCGGACGTGTTCAACTTCCCGCATTAGGCTCTCGCGGTTCGCTCTCTTATCCTGTCCCACGTTCTCACCACAAAATATGAAGCGAATGCAATCATGTAAGGTTCAATGGGGAGCCTGTATCGAGGCTCAGCGGTTGTCAAGACGTGCAGCGAGACGAAGAGCAACAGCACGGTGGTGAGCACCCACTTCTGCCTGGAGAGCCCCGACGACCTCCTGAAAGACAGCACGAAGCCGACTATGAAAAACGGCAGAACCAGGCCGTAGGAGAGAAGCCTTGTCATAGTTACCAGCGCCGAGGTGTGTGTCCGGCCAAGCACCCTGAAAAACTCGATGAATCGCACCAGGCAGAGCTTCGCATAAAGCCCAGGGTTGGCGAGAATAAACTGTTTGGCGAGCTTGACGTACTTGGCGTTGCGCTGGACTTCATCCTCATCTGGCGCAAAGCGTGGGAACTGCACGGTCTCGGGCCGGTTCACAGAGAACGGCGGTTTGCCGATGAGCCACTCGTAGGCTTTGGCCTCCTTCTCCTCCCTGTAAAACTGCTCATTGAAGCGGTAGTTGTTCCTCTCCCAGATATTCCAGCTCTTAGTTGGCATTATCACCACGCGGCCGAATATCTCGTAGTTTCTGACGACCCAGGGCACGAGGCAGATGACGATTGCCGCGAGAAAGATCAGCGCCTCCTTGGGCCTGAAATCGCCCCGCCGCGGACAAAAAATCGCTGCAACGCCGACCGGGAGCATTAGTGCCATCGTCGATTTTGTCAGGAAGCCCAGTGTCCAGACCGCACCTGCGAGCGCGGCAAGCCACCATTGGGGTCGCTCCCTGAACCGAATGATTATGTTGATCAATGCGGCGAAAAAGAACAGGAACAACGTCTCGGTGAGCACCACACCAGAAAAGTAGATGAGCGCTGGATATAGCGCCAAAGCCAACAACGTAAGCAGGGCGGGGCGCCTCCCAAAGATGCTTCTTGCCACGTCGAACACAAACCAACAGGTTGCCACGCCCAGAATCGCCATGATGAGGCGATACAGCAGAAGGTTGCCCAAACCGAGGAGGTAGTAGGACAGGGCGAGAACGAGCGGGTTCAGCGGCGGGATGGT
>QMNL01000220.1 GCA_003647755.1 Candidatus Coatesiibacteriota bacterium | reverse complement strand
TTTTTCTCGTCGCGGCTTGACGCGACATCTGTCTTATGCGAATCACCTCTGCAGCAATCGCCTTTCGGAAAAGGATAAAGCTGTCTATTGCAGTGCGGTGTCAAGCCACCGCAAATGAAAGCGGCGTCAAGCCGCCGCACTCCAAAATCAACCAACGGGTGTAGCTTACAGACCGATGCCTGCCGAACTCATAGCCTCTGCGCGGCGGCAAAACGTGTTCATCCCACAATCTACCTTATCCATTAACTTGACTTTTGGGGCGATGAGAACGGCTTGAAGTTTGGTTGCGACAAGGAGTATAGATCAAGCATGGCCACGGTGGGATCGTCTGGGGCCGTGGCGTATTGGATCGAGTCAAGCCATGGAGGACTGCCCTCGAACTAGGTGAAGACTTATCTTGCACTGTTGGCGGGGCACGGCCTGTGCGGCGCTTTGGCGGCGCCGGGACAGGACGCACAGACGCCGTGGCCGATGTTCATGCGAGACTTTCACTGGGGCGGCCAGGGATGATTGTCCAGCAGCAATGGGATTGGCAGAGCATTCCGCTAACAGATATATGTTTCAACCGAACACTGAGAGAAAGGACGAGAAGTGAAGATCGCACTGATTGCATCGGAAGTGTTTCCTTTCGCGAAGACTGGGGGCCTGGCTGACGTGGCCGGGGCCTTGCCGAAGTACCTTGCTCGCCACGGCCAGGAGGTCATCGTCATCATGCCCAAATACGGGACGATCGATGCGGGGAAGTTTGGGCTTCAGGACACGGGTCTTGAGATAGCGGTGGAGCTGGCGGGCGAAACCAGCAACCATAAGCTCTTCGTCAGCGACCTCATTGAGGGCGTCAAGACCTACTTCATAGACGCGCCGGAGTACTTCGAGCGTGAGTTTCTCTACGGAACGCCAGACGGCGACTATCCCGACAACTCGCTTCGGTTTGGCCTCTTCGCCAAGTCAGTCCCAAGGATACTGGAGGCGACTGGCTTCGAGGCAAACATACTGCACTGTAACGACTGGCAGACGGGGCTTGTGCCAGTATATCTGAAAAAGGAGGCTGCCAGGGGCGGTTTCCTATCACGCGTCAAGACACTGTTTACCATTCACAACATCGCGTACCAGGGCCTATTTAAGCGCGAGGAGCTGCCGAAGTTGGGCCTGGGCTGGGAGTATTTCGTTGTTGATGGCCTTGAGTTCTGGGGGAAGGTCAGCTTCATCAAGGGCGGCATCCTCTTCAGCGACGCGGTGAGCACCGTAAGCCGCAAGTACAGCGAGGAGATCCAGACGCCGGAGTTTGGCTACGGGCTCGAGACAATTCTGGCCTCAAGGCGCGACGTTTTATTTGGGATACCCAACGGTATCGACACTGAGAAGTGGGACCCCGCCACGGACGGGAGCATCCCAGCACGTTTCAGCGCATCAGACATGGGTCCGAAGAGGGAATGCAAGCGGGCGCTGGCCGAGGAGAACGGTATCGCCTATTCCGAGGACGCGCCGATCATCGGCATGATCACGAGGCTTGCTGCCCAAAAGGGCCTGGACATCCTCTCCCAGGCCTTTCAGGAGATGATCGACCTCGGGGTCAACTTCGTCATCCTGGGCACGGGCGACGAGGAGTATCACTGCATCTTTGAGCGGTTCAAGGAGAAGCTCGCCGGAAAGGTCGGCATCAATATCAAGTTTGACGAGGCCCTGGCGAGGCGCATCTACGCCGGGTCCGACATGTTCCTGATGCCCTCGCGCTATGAGCCGTGCGGGCTTGGCCAGCTGATCGCAATGCGCTACGGAAGCGTCCCGATTGTGCGTCGGACGGGCGGCCTGGCTGATACTGTCAGCGAGTTCGACCCGAGGGAGATGACCGGCACTGGCTTTCTGTTCACGGAGTATTCGGCAGGGGCGCTGACAGAGACCGTGAAGCGGGCACTGAACCTCTATAAGGATCAGCCCCGGTGGCAGAGGCTAGTGGCCAACGCGATGGCTTACGACAGCTCCTGGGACCGGGCGAGCGGTGAGTACGTTGACCTGTATCATAAGTTATTGGGCGAATAGCAGTTGTCGAAACTCGCTGAGGCGAGCAGGGCACAGCCCAAACGTGCCCGCCGCGCTAATCAGCCCTTGCCGTTTTTGCTCGCAATGAAGTCGCCGGCCACGAGATAGTCAATCGGCGTCGAAAGGAAGGTCTGGACGGCGTCATCTATCGAGCAGACTATCGGCTCGATGCGCCTGTTGAACGATGTGTTCAGAACCATTGACGAGCCGGTCAGTTTCTTGAACTCGTTTATGCAGCGATAGTATCTGGGGTTCTCATCCTCGTGGACGGTCTGGATCCGGGCCGTGTTATCGATGTGTTTGACCGATGGGACCTTGTCGCCCATGCCGTCCCTGTACTTGAAGTTCAGCGTCATGAACGCGCTGTCGGCAGCGTTCTCGAACCAATCACCCACGTCCTCGTAAAGCACAGAGGGCGCAAGCGGCCGCCAAAGCTCGCGGTCCTTGACTTTATTGACCAAATCCTTCATCTCGGCGTTGCACGGATTGCCCATAATCGTCCGGTAGCCCAACGCTCGAGGGCCAAACTCCATCCGCCCTTGGAACCAGCCCACGATCTTGTTGTCCGCAACCATCTGAGCCGCCTCCTTCGGCGCATCGCTCGACTTGTAGTAAGAAAGCCCCGCCCGCTTGAGCGCCGCCTCGATCTGCTCGTTGGAATACTCAGGCCCATACGCAACTGTTTTGAGTTTGGTCTTCGACTCGTAACCCAGCATAGCGTAGGCCTCGAGCGCCCCACCTATCGCCGTGCCCATGTCCATCGCCCCCGGCTGAACGAACAGCTCGTCGATGAACTCCTGCTCCAGAAGCTTCCCGTTCGTGTTGCAGTTGAGCCCCACCCCACCTGCGATGCACAGCTTCCGATACCCAGTCAGCTTATACAGGTACTCGGCCAGCTGAACCGCCGCACGCTCCAGCTGCGTCTGCACGGTCTTCGCTATGTTCTTGTGCTCCTGGAGGATCGGGTCGCCCATCCGGTAGCGCCTCGCATAGGGCCCAACCTTGCGAATCTGCTCCAGATTGACGTGGTAATCGTGGCGAGAGACCTCGAGGATGTTCTCATACTTGGGATCGAACTCGCCGTAGGACGAAAGGCCCATCAGCTTCCCATCGCCAAAGTAGCCGAAGCCCAAGAGAAACGTGATCGTCTTGTAGAGCATCCCAAGCGACTGATACTGGCTGTATTGCCGGATCGGCTCCGAGATCCTGTTCCCCTCGCCGATGTAAAGCGAAGTTGAGTGGTTCTCACCAAGCCCGTCAATCACGAGTATGTTCGCCTTGTCAAACCCCGACATCCGAAACGCGCTCGCAGCGTGGCACAGGTGATGTTTCAGCTCGAACACCCGCTTGAACCGACGCCTCAACTGCGCCAGGAACCTCTTGCGATTGTAGAAATAGCCCACGATGTTGCCATAGACCACCTTCGCGGCAGGATCGTCCGACCCAATCCGCTGCTTGATGATGTTCGTAAGCGTCATCCGCCTCAGGTTGCTCACCACCGCATCAACAATCGTCTTGATCGCCAAATAGGAGTTCATGTGGTATGAAACCGCAACCGCGTCGATGTCAGAATCCCGGACGCCGAACTCGTCGAACAGCCACTGAATCGACAGCTCAGGCTCCCTACCACCCCAACAAAGGCCCGGCGTATGCTTCACGCGGTTAAGCCGCTCCTCCTCCATCACGCCCACTATCTCGCCATCTTTGATCAGCGCCGCCGAGATGTCGTGATACAGCTCGTTAATCCCTAAAACGTACGTCATCCTCTAAGCCTCTTTATCTAAACCCGATAGACTATACCGTGGACTGGGTAACCACCCTTGTGATCATATAACAGACAACCCCCACAAGAGTCAAATGCCCCAAGGCCCACAAGAATCGCATCGCCGCCACGCCACATCGCTGGATGAGCACATCTGCTCCTGCCAACGTGCGATGATTTCGACGCAGCTTCGTCGGCTGAGCCGGGGTGCTAGCCGCCGGGCGAAACTGATCTGGTGGCCCCAATAATCAGGTTAATGGGAAGGCAGATTGTGGGATGAACACGCTTTGCCCGTGCGCAGAGGCTATGCCTTCGGCAGGCATCGGTCTGCAGGTGACTTTGGAGTGCGGCGGCTTGACGCCGCTTTCATTTGCGGTTTGGAGTTTTCCCAAAACGGGCTGCGGATTCGTTGTGTTGTTGGTTTCGGGGCGGTGTTTTGGGCGAAACAAGAGTGGAATTGGGATTGAGGTGATGCTGGGTTTGAGTTCCCCGAAGGGGGACTATAATAGTATCCGTAGGTGCAACCTACGGGATTCGTTCACATTGGTATTCTTCGCGACCCTGAAGGGGTCGAACACCCCCTGCATAGGGCTATGTTCAGCCCTTTCAGGGCTGTTTTCCTTTTCTTCTTTGGCGTTGATCCGTAGGTTGCACCTACGGCTACTCACGTTCATCCCCTTACGGGGATGCAGGAAGGACGCCTTCAG
>QMNL01000219.1 GCA_003647755.1 Candidatus Coatesiibacteriota bacterium | reverse complement strand
CGGCAACGTTGAGACGGGCAGCGCTACTGAGTGCGCTATAACCTTCGACTGGACAGCTCCGACCTCAACGATCACGAGCGTGGTTCCGACCGTTGCGACGGCCGATCCTGCCGACGATTGCATCGAGATCAGCTTCATTGCGACCGATTCGGTGAGCGGGATAGCGGAGGTTCACCTCTACTATCGCTACACCGAGGACGGTGGCGCAAGTTGGGAGCCGGACGGCGCATGCGGCTGGCGTGATTACGATCTGGATGTTTCGGGCTCGACGATAACGGGCGCGACTTCGGGGACGTTCACGTTCTGCTGGAATGATCTTGTCAACGGTGATCGTGATGGTCATTACGAGTTCTACACGTTTGCGATCGACAACGCTGCCAATACACAGGCGCCGATCGACAACGATGCTGATGGCTGCCAAGACGCGTTCGGCTATTGCCTGAGAGACACGACAGGGCCGTGGTCTAGCGCTGAGTGCACCGAGAACACTTATCCGAACCACATAGCGACCACGTCGGTAGTAGCGATCTGCTATGAGGCAGGAGACGGCAGCGACCTTAACCTGGACCGGGTGGAATTGTGGTTCCGGTATTACATGAAGTATTACTCCACTTGGACGCACTGGTGCACGGATAGCACGCTTGTCTACGAGGGTGCGCCGGTCGCGACGAGTGGCGTCTTCTACTTCGATACGCTCAATCCATACAATGCCAACTGGCAGGCGTTCGGCGATGGCATCTATCAGTTCTTCACCAGAGCTAAGGATGAGGCGGGCAACTGGGAGCGGATGCCCACGTATCCGCCGAGAGATTACGACACCTACCTGATGGTTGACACGACCGCGCCGACAGCGGCCTGCGATCTTGATGAGACGGCGTACGCCAGCGGTCCGATCGAGGTGAATTACTCATCGTCCGATGCGCTTTCGGGTGTGAGCTATGTCGAGCTGTGGTATGCGACCTACTCAACAGTGTGGCTGTGGGCTACTGATGGGACCATCAGCACGAATGAGGTTGGAACGTTCACGTTCGATCCATCGGCGCACGGCATAACAGAGGGTGCGATCAGGTTCTATGTGCAGGCGCATGACGTCGCCGGGAACTCTATGAGCACTCCGTCGGGCGAGGCGGGATGTGGTCCCGTCTATCTTGACATCGATAACCCGACGATCACCTGTAGTGCCGAGGCCTATACGCTTGGGCCAACGGTCGAGGTGAGCTATGTGGCTTCTGATGCCACCACTTGGGCCGATGATGTTAGCCTCTACTATAGCTTTGAGGGCTCGGATTGGGTTGACGCTGGGATGTCAGACGAGAATGGGACGAGCAGCAATCCGTTCGCAGGCTCGTTCACGTTTGCGCCCGAGAATGGTGAGGGCGAGTACAGGTTCAGGCTTGTTACGACGGATGCGGTCGGCCATACGGCGTTCTGCGAGACCACGACGGTCTTCGATGAGACGAGGCCTGACACGGAGGTTACGGGCGAAGATTATGTGATCGGCGGGACGATTGAGCTGACGCTGTTTGGCGAGGATCCACAGGCCGATACCCGAACGATCTCCGGCATTGATTACGTGGAGCTCTTCTACCAGTATGCTGTTGATGGCGACTTCACCGGGGCGTCCTGGACGTCAACCGGTGTTACAACCGCGACTATCGACACTCTTGGAACCTACACAACGCCGCCGTGGAACCCGACCGAGGGTGACGGCTGGTATCGCTTCTGCACGATAGGTCACGACAAGGCCGGTAACGTCGAGCACTTCCCGTATCATTATGATTGGGAGCTGGCTTACGAGTCTGGGACGTCGCTTGTAACTTCCTACTGCTGGACGAGGAATAACCAGGAGTATTGGAACGAAGAGATAGTGATCGGTTACATAGCGACAGCAACTACGACAGCGCTCGACCATGTTGAGCTGTTCTACCGTTACCAGGCGTATCCGGGGGCAACCTGGACGGCCTGGACAGATTCGGGCTATACCGGCTATGAGACGGTTGGGACATTTAACTTCGCCAGGTTCGATTACGGCGAGGGCCTCTATCAGTTCTACACTCACGCAACTGAGGTCTCGGGTCTCGAGGAAGAGCACAACGCTGACCCGAACCTGCGCTACGACTGTTGGGGCCATTACGATGTATCGGCGCCGGAGTCCTTCGCAAACGTGGCTGCCACCTACACCAACGCGACGAACATCAATGTCTCGATTGATTTCGACGACTACGTGATGACCGGTGGCTCAGGTGTGGACTGCATCGAGCTGTGGTACCGTCTTGAGGGCGAGAATTGGGAACATACAGGATGCCAGTCGATCGCTGGCGCCTCGCCTCAGGACGTTATGTTTACTGCGACAGAGGACGGGGTTTACGACTTCTTCTCGATAGCTGCCGATAAGACGGGCAACCGGGAGACGAACCCGACTGACCGCGACGGGACAATCATTAGGGATACACTGGAGCCGTGGGCAGTGGCCTCAGCGCCTGCATACACTAACGATACGGCGTTGACGGTTACCTACACCGGCGATGACACGATTGGCTCAACGCCAGATGTGTCTGGGCTCGACAGCGTGCACCTGTATTACATGTTCGCGGCGGACGGCGTGAGCTGGCCCGGCAGCTGGACTGACACAGGGCTGGTGAGCGATACGGGCGAGTTTGCGTTCACTTTGGCGGACGGTCAGGGCGTCTATAGGTTCTACGCCGAGGCGACCGATCGGGCTGGCAACGTGGAGACATTCAGCGGTGCATACGAGGCTGAGACGGTCTATGACACCGATGTTCCTTATTCTGTCGCTGTTTCACCGACGTTCGCTACTGACACGACGGTTGAGGTTGGCTTCACGGCGGCCGATCCGACCACAGGGACGATCATGCCGAGCGGGCTGGGTTTTGTGGAGCTTTGGTTCCGCTATTACGATGCTCCGACCGACACCTGGACTGACTGGGCGGACAGTGGCCTGCGGGGCGCTGGCACGGTTGGAACGATCGACTTCGACATAGACCTCTTTGGTTATGGCGAGGGCAATTACGAGTTCTACACGATTGCGGTCGATAATGCTGGGAATCGCGAGACAGCGCCGACTGTGGCGGATGATTCGACCACGGTTGCGATTACGCTGCCGGCCTCAATGGTAATGGATAACCTTACGCCAGATTACTGCAATGATGGCGTCATGGAGCTGTATTACGAGGCGACGAGCCCTGCGGCCCCGATCGCAGATGTTGCGCTTTGGTATCGCTACGCGCCAGATGGCGTAGCCTGGGGTGGTTGGCAGGAGGCCACGACGGCCATCAGGTTCGCGGACCACTTCGAGATGGCGGCAGATGTGTTGCCGACACCGCCGGATGGCGTTACGGATGAGGGCTACTATGAGTTCTACACGATAGCTACCGATGCGGCTGGCAACGTTGAGCAGGCGCCGCTTGTGGCAGACGCGGGTGTTATCACTGATATTACGCCGGTGGTATCGATGGTCGATGCGCCTGCCTGCACGGGGACAGGCGAGGTTCTGGTCCACTTCTACGGCACGGACAATCTGAGCGGTCTGGCGAGGATAGAGCTTCAGATGGCTACTGTTGCTGGTATTTGGGTGCCGACGGGGCTTTCGAGCACTCAGACCTCGGGTGTGATGCTGTTTGAGCCTCCGGCCGAGGGGCACTACTGGCTTGTAACGGTTGGCTACGATCGTGCTGGGAATGTTGAGGGCGACAAGGACCTCAGGGCGGTGGAGATGTCCTATGACGTAACGCCGCCAGAGACGACTCTCACAAGGACGGTTGCTGCGAGCTGCACCGTGCCAATAGCCGTTGATTACAGTGTGCTTGAGGAGGGCTGTGGTCTGGACGAGCTGAGGCTCTATTACAAGACCGATCCGACTGACAGCGGCTGGATCGACTGCGGCCTGAGCACGACCAGCATGGACGGCATATTGAACTTCGTGCCGCCCGCTTTGCAGCAGGGACGTTACTATCTGGCGGGCTGTGCGAAGGATGCAGCTGGGAATCTGGAGCAGCTGCCGGCGGCGCCAAACTATGACCTTGAGGTCATTTATGACACTACGCCGCCTGTAACGACTGTTCCTGATCCTGCGACGAGGCTGTTGAGCGACTGCGAGACGATCGGCGTCTCCTATATAGCGCACGACGATTACAGCCCGATCAAGACGGTCGCGTTGTATTACAAGCACGAGGGCGGCTCCTGGACCGACAGTCTCCTGAGGAAGTCAAGCGAGACAGGTGAGTTCTCGTTCACGCCGCCGGAGTCCGACGGCATCTACTACTTCATCATTGTCTCCGAGGATGCGGCTGGGAACGCAGAGAAGTTTGTGCCGACCGATGAGGGTATGGCTTCGTTCATGTATGATAGCGAGCCGCCCTATGTCGTCGCCGGCAGTCAAGACCCAGTCCCCGGCGGGACCCAGTATCCGCGAGACGCGAACATCAAGTTCACGCTGATGGATGACGGTTACGGCGTCGATCTGGCCAGCATCGAGGTTGAGGTCGTTGACGCATACGGTCGG
>QMNL01000218.1 GCA_003647755.1 Candidatus Coatesiibacteriota bacterium | reverse complement strand
TGTGCCTCAGCAACGGAATTGGCCATGCACACAGCTTGTCAGGCGCTAAGCGTCGTTGACATTGGAGGTCAGGGCGAATTAGCCTTTATGAGACCACGAACTATTGCAGGATGTTTTGCGCACAACGCTATGAGGTAAGAGCATTTGGACATATTGCTAGCTGCAAAGGACAGCGTTGTCGTCTCGCTGTTCTCTCAGATGGACCCTCTTGGTATTGCGATCACAGTGTCTTTACTGGTGGTCTCTGTTTATTCGTGGTCGGTTATTCTTGAGCGCATCTTTTTCTTCAGGCAAATGGCGCGAGGATTTTGGGAGTTTGAGCGCATCTTCAGGAAGTCGCACGACCTGAAGGAGGTTTCGGCCAGCCTTGACGATATCCCTCCCAGCCCCTTGTCTCGAATTTTCAAAAAGGGACACGCCCTGCTAAAGGACTCGCTTCAACTGTTAGAGATCGCCGGGTCCGGTCGCATTCAGGAGCCTGGTCTCAGGTCCGGAATGGTTGAGATGCAGATCGATCTTCTGAAAGAGAGTCTTGCCATCTGTGCTGACGAGGAGGCGGCTTCGTTCGAGCGTCGGCTCGGCGTTCTGGGCACAATCGCTGCTGCCGGGCCGTTCGTGGGATTGCTGGGAACTGTGTGGGGGATCATGGTCGCATTCCACAGCATGGGGGGCGCGGGAACCGCGGAGTTCAAAATCGTCGCCGCCGGAATCTCAAGTGCACTTCTGACAACCGTGGCAGGACTTGTGGCAGCGATTCCCGCGCTCGTCTCTCACAATTACTTCATTCAAAAGTCTCGGCAGTTCGGGGCCAGGATCGACGATTTCAACGACAGGTTTCAGCGGCTTGCAGGACACTGGCTGGTGCGCGCTATACCCGCACCGAGAGAGTCGCAAACGAGGGCCAAGCCATGAGCGCTGGGAGGCGCAGGATGGCCGCTATATCGGACATCAACGTAACTCCCATTGTCGATGTCATGTTGATGCTTCTCGTCATTTTTATCCTGACCGCCCCCGTGATTCGATATGGCTTGGACATTAACCTTCCGAAAGGGAACTTGGACCAGCAGAAGACTCGCCAGGCCGTGATAGTCTCGCTCAGGCGCGACGGCCAGGTTTTCATCCAGGACAAAAAGGTGGACCTGGAGCAAGTTCCCAAGGTTCTGATGACGGAGCTTGCCCAGATGCCGGCCTCGAAGGTGATGATCGCTGCGGATAAGCGTTGCTCATACGAGGGGGTGATGGAGCTTTTGGGTAGTGTGAGGAGCGCTGGCGTCGAGGATGTTTATCTAATGACTGAGCCGGCAAAGGTTCTACCGAAGACGAGATGATCCTGAGGGACATCGTAGCGCTCGTGCTGGCGCAGAGCGAGGATCGCCTGCACTGGGGTTGGTGTCGTTGACAGGGCTTGTCTTGCGTTTTAGTATTCGGCGTGTGATCCCCTTAGAGGGATACCTTTCTATTGACAAGGCCACGTTACGAAAAATGAGCAAATGAGAAGGTAGCAGAATGAAACGGACATATCAGCCTCACAATGTGAGACGCAAGAGGACCCACGGCTTCCTGGTTAGAATGCGAAGCCGGCGAGGCAAGCAGGTGATTGCGAGAAGACGTTCGAAGGGCAGGAAGCGGCTCTCAGTTTGAGTGCCACGGGTATTATCGGAGCTTCAAGGGCTAGCAGCATTGCCAAAACGCGGGATTGACTACGAGCGGCTGAGGCGCTCATCGGAGTTTCGGCTGATCTACGACAGCGGCAAGCGCGTTGCGGGAGCGAGCTTGGTTGTGTTTGGCGTTAAGTCAGACAAGAGGGCCATTCGGCGATTCGGGGTCTCCGTCAGCCGGAAGGTTGGGAAGGCAGTTGTTAGGAACCGCGTCAAACGGCTGCTGCGTGAGGCATTTATGAGCCTTTTGCCGCATCTGGATGCGGGCTGGGACATTGTCATCTGTGCCAGACCCTCGATAGCCGGCGCATCGTTTGCGGAAGTCCGAGGAGACCTGGAGCGTGCGCTGAACAGGCTGGTGCCCAGCCCTCGCAAACACAGCTCGTCGGCGTCCCGCGTTCTCAAGAGCATCAACACATTGCTCGCAGCTCCGTTCATTTTGGCGATCACCGCATACCAGAAACTGCTGTCGCCGATCATGCCTCGCTGCTGTCGTTTCGTGCCAAGCTGCTCAGAATACGCCATCGAGGCGTATCGAGAGTTCAGCCTGCCTCGAGCGACGCTACTCACTGTCTATAGGCTTTTGAGATGCCAACCCTACTGCGCCGGTGGCTACGACCCATTGCCTGGAGCAGAACACCATTCAACCACCGGTTAAAGGCTGAGCTTATATGGAAACGAGAAGACTCATTCTGGCGATCGTTCTCATCTTCGCCGTAGTCGTTCTCTACAACCACTTCTTTGTGCCTAAACCCAAGCCAGGTCCCAAGGAACCTGCCCAGTCTCGCGCAAAGAGCGCCACTCCGGCCTCGGAGTCACCGAGTGCCGTTAAGCAGTATCTAAAGCGCGAGATGGCTGGCAAGCGGGCCAAGTCGCAGTTGCAGCCCGTCGCCCAACAATCGCAGCCGAAGGAGGTTGTCGTTGATACTGACCTGTTCAGAGCGGTCTTCTCTACTGACGGAGGCGCGATCAAGAGCCTACGTTTGAGGCGCTACAAGGACCTTCCGCCCAACTTCATAACCGCCAAGGAGAAGCTTTTGGCCAAGAACACGGAGGCCGAGGTGCTCAACAAGTTTCAACTTGCAAACGCCGAAAAGGATGTCTCCGAGGCAGTCGAGAGCTTCCGCAAGGACTTCATGGGCCAAAAGGATCTCTCTTCCGGGCAAAAGGACCGCCTCAAGAAGCTTGTGAAGAAGTTCCTGGGCGCTGCGAGGCGCATCTGCTTCTCCAACTTCGCCAAGCGCCGTGCCTCCGCCGGACGGCTGCGGAGGAGTCTCTCAAAAGACCTATCGCAGAAACGGTCAGAGAGGACCGAGACCATGCGACTGATAGAGCTGCTCGAGGGCGTGGAGATGGTGCCTCCGTATTTATCGGCCATTGGCGAGTATATGCTGAAGACCGTCTATCCGTTGAGGTCAGAAGAGAATGCGAGACCCTCCTTTCAAACTGTGCAGTTCACCACAACCGCGCCGGCCCGGACCGTTCTCGAGGCGGGCTTAGGCCCCAGGGTGATCCGATTCGAGGCCAGCTTCAACGCCGGCAAGCTGATCAAGGAATATCGCATAAGACCCGACAGCTACATGATGGACCTCTCTTACAGGTTTGAGGCCTCGTCGGCCACGGTTGCGGGGCAGAGCTTTGAGACCTGGCTTGGCCCCGACGTGGGCTCATCCGGCGTGGAGCCCAAGGGGAGATACTCAAGCGGTGGAATGGTCGCCTCGGACGGGGAGCATCTGCTGAAGGACGCGTTTGGTCTCAATGACATGCTGTCCTGGGCGGCCCTTCAGGACCGATACTTCATTGTCGCATTAGCCAGGAAAGGGTCCTGGCTGGTCGGCTCGGAGCCATTCTTACAGGGATTCAACATTAAGTGGGTAACCCCTCTGTCCGGCAAAAGCACCTCGAGCGTGACGGTCTATGCGGGGCCAAAGGACACGGATGAGCTCGAGAAAACGCACCTCGGCCTGGAGAAAACCATTGACTTCGGCTGGCTCACAATTGTGGCCAAACCAATCTATGTCTTGCTCAGGTACATCTACAAGATCGTCGGCAACTACGGCCTGGCCATCATTATTCTGGCGCTGCTGATCAAGATTGTCTTCTACCCATTGACCGTCAAACAGACAAGGTCGATGAAGAAAATGCAGGTGGTCGCACCACAGATCAAGGCACTGCGCGAGAAGTACAAAAACGACAAGGAGCGCCTCAACAAGGAGATCATGGCCCTATACAAGAAGCACGAGGTCAACCCGATGGGTGGCTGTCTGCCGATGCTGATCCAGTTCCCGGTGCTATTTGCTCTCATCAGGGTCTTGCCTGTCGTAATCGACCTGAGGCAGGCTCCGTTCATCCTTTGGCTGCACGACCTCTCCGAGCCAGACCCTTACTACATAACGCCCATCCTCATGGGAGTGGCGATGATCCTCCAGCAGAAGATGACACCCGCCAGCGACCCCAAACAGGCCAAAATGATGATGCTGATGTCAGTCGTCTTCACGTTTTTCTTCCTGAACTTCTCCTCCGGGCTTGTGCTGTATTGGCTCACTGGCACCGTCTTACAGGTTGCCCAGCAGGTCTGGATGAACAAGAGCGAGCAAAAGGCGAAAACAACCGCGTCATGATGGTCCGGATGTGTCCTGGTCAGGCGGGCCGGGCGTCCTGACAATCTGCATGTCGCCTATTTTCTCTTCATGGAAAAATGGAGAGAAACCTCCAGCAGCCGACTTGCCAGGTAGCCTCTTTCAGGTGGTCAGGTCCGTGCGAGATCGGTCAAGGCCAGTCTAATTGTTCGCCCGAACCCCAATAATCAGATTAATGGCAAGGCAGATGGTGGGATGAACACGCTTTGCCGGTGCGCAGAGGCTATGAGTTCGGCAGGCATCGGTC